>CAJFVY010000062.1 GCA_904420615.1 uncultured Bacilli bacterium
ATACCATAGTTTTCCAATAACTCATCACGATTTTCCTCTAAAATAATTTTTCCTTGATCAATAAAAACTATTTCATCCGCAATATGTTCTAAATCACTTGTTATATGAGTAGATAATAAAATGGTATGCTCTTCATCTTCAAGAAACTTTAAAAATAATTCTAATACTTCATTTCTTACAACAGGATCTAAACCACTGGTAGGTTCATCCAAAATCAAAAGTTTAGGATGATGGGAAAGAGCTGTCGCAAGCTCTAATTTCTTACGCATCCCTTTTGATAATGTTTTAATAGCTCGCTCCTTTGGTAGTCCGAAATCTTTTAAATACTGAAAGAATAAATCTTGGTCCCACTTTTGATAACTTTTTCTCATGACTTCGTTAATATCTTTTGGACTCATTAATTCTGGGAAAAAAGCATTATCTAACACTACTCCAATTTCTTCTTTGATTCTAGTTTCCTCTTTTTGATAATCTTTCCCAAAAATTTTAATAGTTCCAGCATCTATCCTTAAAATATTTAAAATAGATTTAATGAGTGTTGTTTTGCCTGCTCCATTTTCTCCAATTAATCCTATAATAATTCCGCTAGGAATCATAAGATCAATAGGCCCTAAAGTGAAATTATTTTCATACTTTTTTACTAAACCTTTTATTTCTATCGCATTATTCATTTTGATCGCTCCCATAAAATATATTGATTAAATCGATTAATTCTTCTTTTTTGATCTGATGAGTATTCGCAATCTCAATCACATCTTTAAAATGTTTTTCAATTTTTTGCCATGCTTGTTCTTTTATTAGCTCGCTATTTTTAGGAGCTACAAAAGTACCTTTTCCCTGAATTGAAACAATATATCCTTCTTTTTCTAATTCATCATAAGCTTTTTTAATGGTCATCACACTAATCTTAATATCCTCTGCTAAATGACGAATGGAAGGCAATGGTTCGTTTTCTTCTAACTCATTCGTCATAATTTGATCAATAATAGTATTCTTGATCTGTTCATAGATAGGTACAGGACTACTATTGCTTATAATTATTCTCATATCCACCTCCATCAATATATACACTATATAACACCGTATAACATTTGTCAAGAAAAAAAGATTATCATATAAGATAACCTTGTTTTTTAATACTTTTTTTGTACTGCTTCCGGTAATTCATCATAAGATATTTCAGCCCAACTTCTTACTCCCCGACTCATCATTACGTCAAGTTCTAAATAAGCATCATCTTTTAACTTTCTACTTGTCTTAAAAGTAACTTCTTTTTCTTTTCCTTGTTTATTATAAGCTATTAAAGTATATTGATAACGCATATCATCTGTGGCATCTAAAGTTTCTACTTCTTCATTAGTTACTTTAGTATAGTAAAAAGTTGATTGATAAAATAAGAAGTAGCAAGCAAGAGCAAACAATAAAATCAAGATGATAACCGTGATAATAGCAGGTATTTTTTCTTTTATATTCATATTTTTTTCCTTTCATTGATAGTACTTTTGTAAGTAACTTTAAATAAATAATCATAAAATATAGTCTTGTTTTTTAAAATGGCAATTATGTTTCCTAAATAGAATATTATTACAATAAAACTAAATCCTAAAATAAGAGCGGCAGTCTCTAAAAAGGATAAGGTAAAGAATTGTTGAAATAAGAGTAACACTACTAAAAAGCAAACTGGTAATCCAAAATAGTAAAAATATAAGAATAAACTTCTTAAAAACATATTAAGCAAAGAAGAATTTTGATATTCTAATCGAACATTTAAAAACTTACTACCTATGGTCTTACCATGACAGAAATATGGAATAACTGTATAATAAAGAAGAAATAAAATAAAACTAAAAAGATAACTTGAGATTATTAGATTACAAATGGTAGTAATGAAAGAAAAAATTACCAAATCTAAACAAAATAAAGTTATTCTTCTAAGACCTGATACTTTTGTACCTGCTTCTATAGAAGCTTGGTCAATCTCTTCTCTTGTTGGTAAGAATCTTGTGAAGAATCCTATTATAAAATATCCTAAGACTGTTCCCAAAGTATTTAAGATTAAATCATCTACATCAAAGACTCGATATGGACTAGGATAAATAAAATAGAGTCCTGTTAATTGCGTAAGTTCAAAGAAAAGACTAATGAAAAAGCCAATCATAATAGTTTTCGATAATTTACATTTAAAATAATATCTTAAATACATACCTAAAGGAATCACCATCAAAATATTAAATAATACAGTATAAATACATGGATCTGTTAAGACTTTTAGATAGGTACTAGGATCAGTTAGAACAAAAGATGTTTCATTTATAATATCTAAAATAAAGGAAAAGGGAATTAATCGTACCATTTCTTGGATTGGTTTAATGGGGGCATCTTTTGCTGGAAGTGGTAAGATAACTAAAAAATATATTGTAATAAGATATAGGATAAAAGAATAAATAATTAAAACTCTAAATGGGTTAATAGCACCATATTTATGATATTGTTGTAATAGAAAAAAGGTAGTGAAAAGAAAGGAGATAAGAGGAAATAGTATAAGAGCTGTCTTAATAGCTGTAAAATAATCCATAAGATTAAATTAGCTTATTCTCCTCTTAGTTATATTAAAGACGCTCCCTAATCATACTTTTACTACAAAAGTAAGTAATGATAAAGTAACCACCATAAATAATCACAATAAAGATAGCAGTCATAATAATAGATGGCAATAACTGATCACTACCAAATGATGATAAAAGAGTATTACAGAATATGATACCAAAGATAGAATGAATAATAGCTAGAATAAGTGGGAATAAGAAGAAAATAGCAATTTGTCTAAATAAAGCTCTATTAATCATTTTTTCATCTGTACCTATTTTTCTTAACATCGCAAAGCGTTCTTTGTTATCACTACTTTCTGATAGCTCTTTTAAGGCTAAGATAGCAGCACATGAGATTAAGAAAATAATTCCAAGATATAAACCAATAAAGGTTACTAAAGCTCCTAATCCTACACTACCCTCATAGATAGCAATTTTAGTAGAAGCAGAAATGCTAGTATTTTCTGCATAAGGATGATTATTAAGATTTAATACTTGTTGTTCTATTTGTTCTTTTTCCTCTTCACTATTTGCTTTATAATTTGCAATCAAAATACTTTCGGCTCTTATACTTTCATCAACAGCATCATCTGGTACGACGAAGAAACCAATATTAACATGACTACTAGTCATATAAAGAAAGCCATTTTGACATTCTTTATATTTAGGATAATAATTTTTTCCTAATAATGTAATTTTGGCATTGGCTTTTAATCCTTCATTACGAATATTAATCCAACTATCAAAATCGGCTACTAGAACATATTGATCTTCTTTTAAAGAAATAGGCTCTAAATGATAAATTTTAGCTAATTTATTATAGTCACTTAATTTTATAAAACTTTCAGCTGAATGATATACCAAATTAGAATATCCTTCTTTTACTTTAGCATAAGCATCTCCTAAAGTATCTTCTACCGTAATATCATCTGTTGCATAAACATTAAAAGTTAATATATCAGTAAAATATTTTTCTACATCAAAATCTAATTTTTCTAGTGTTTCTAAAACTGTTAATTTAGAATCTTCAGCTTGAGCTGGTGTATAGCCATAATTGGCAGCATCTTCTAATGGCATATCAAGAGTCTTATTTATCTCTATATCAGCTGGAGCCAAGGTTGTTAGATTTGCAGTCATAGAATTTTTAATCGAAAGTGAGGATGAAAAAACACAAATGGTAATGAATAACATAAGACAAATAATAGAAGTAGAAAAGACAGTGGTATTGATCTTACTGCTAATTTGTCTTACAGTAAAACTATTCAAACCTTTATAGTATATATTTTTCATTCTCATGATAATTCTAAGTAATAATCCCGATAGAGACCAAAAGATTAAGACTGTTGAAATGACTCCTAAAATAATAGGAATAAAAATTTTACTAGGATCATCAATAGAAACTAATTCGACTGTTACTTGATAATAAGCATATCCTAACATAATAACAGCAATTATAAAGACAATAGTACAAATAACAGGATTTTTTAGTTTTACTTTTTCTGATTTCTTATTGGCATGTAATAAGTCAATTAAATTACACTTACTAATACTAATAGTATTAAATATCATCACAATAAGATAAATAATACTAAAATAAATAAGGGTCTTAACACAAGCACTAGATGAGAACACAAAGGTAAAAGATGTTAAATCAGCCTCAAACATATTGGCTACTAAAAGACTCATTAATTGTGATAATACTATTCCTACTATAAGACCTACTACTAAAGAAATAATTCCAATAAATAAAGTTTCCAAAAATAAAATCATGGATATTTTTCTTTTACTCATTCCAAGAGTTAAATAAATACCAAATTCTTTATTTCGTCTTGTAATTAAAAACTTACTAGCATAAATAATTAAAAAACCTAAAATAAAGGAAACAAAGACACTAACACCTGATAATGTATTCGTCATGAGTTCAATGATATCTCTAGTAGATGATGTGATATCAATCATAGCAGTTTGACTATCAATAGCATTAAAGACATAAAAGATTGCTACACCAAGAACGAGAGTAAAGAAATAGATGGCATAATCTTTAAAGCTCTTCTTGATATTAGCAAGTGATAACTTAAAGAGCATCATTTAAATCGCCACCCAGTAGAGTTACTACATCGATAATTTTATCAAAAAACTCTTTTCTAGAATCATTTCCACGATGAATCTCATTAAAAATTTTACCATCTTTGATAAAAATTACTCGTGAAGCATAACTAGCTGTAAAAGCATCATGTGTAACCATTAAAATAGTAGCATGTAATTCTTCGTTTAAATAATTAAAGCGTTCAAGAAGCATCTTAGAAGATTTAGAATCAAGAGCTCCCGTTGGTTCATCAGCTAGGATTAACTTTGGATTTGTAATGATAGCTCTAGCTGAGGCTACTCTTTGTTTTTGTCCTCCACTCATTTGATAAGGATATTTTCTTAATACATCTTTAATATTCAATTGTTCAGCTACTTTTTTAATTCTCTTTTCGATTTCCTCTACTTTTACATTTTGAATAGAAAGTGCTAAAGCAATATTTTCATAAGCTGTCAAAGTATCCAAGAGATTAAAATCTTGAAAGATAAAACCTAATTCTTCTCTTCTAAACTTATTTAACTTATTTCCCTTTAATTTAGTAATATCTTCATGATCTACATAAATATGGCCCGAAGTAACACGATCAATTGTAGAAATTACATTTAAAAGAGTTGTCTTACCAGATCCTGAAGATCCCATAATCGCTACAAATTCTCCTTTTTCTACCTCGAATGACATATTATCTATCGCTTTCGTCAAAGAAGATCTACTACCATAATATTTTTCAATTTTATCAATTTTTAAAATTGTTTCCATAATATTTCTCCTTTCAGCTTCCATTGTAGCTTTTAGATAACTCTTTGTCGCATTTCTAATATTACCAAATATTACTTTTTTGTAATCTAACGTAAAACCTCATAATATTGATCTTTAGAAAAAGTAAGAAATACTCTAGTATAACTTCCCTCTTTTGATTCTATGTTAATCTTATGTCCTAATTTATCACATAGATTCTTCACAATAAAAAGCCCCATACCAGTCGACTGATTTTTAAACCGACCATTATGTCCTGTAAAGGATTTTTGAAATACCTTAGGAAGATCAGCAAGAGGAATACCAATTCCATTATCTTCAATCGTTAATATAATTTGATCTTTCTTATCTATTGCTGTTATTTTAATATAAGAATTACCATTCTCTTTTTTATATTTAATACTATTATTAACTATTTGATTTATAATAAACTCTAACCATTTAGAATCTGTCAGTACTTTATAATTTACATCATTAACAATAAAATCAATATTGTTTTCTAGTAAATCATCTTTATTCTTTAAAGCAATATGACTAATCACTTTAGAAAGAGACACTTCATTAATTAAATAATCTTTTTCTGCATTTTCACTTCTTACATAATATAAAATTTGTTCTACATAATTTTCTAGTCTATGCATTTGTAAAACTGCTTTTTTATCAAACTTATCCTGATGATTATGAAAAATTAACATAAAACTTGCAATAGGTATTTTAACTTCATGAATCCACATTTCTACATATTCTTTAAAATCCGTCATCTGTAATTCATAATTTTTCACATTTTCAATCATAGATTTATTAATATCATATAGTATTTGATATAAAAGTTTTCCTTCATAAAAGTTTGGCTTTTCTAACGTTTCTAATACTAAGTAGCTCTTATCTAACATAGTAATATGATTTACTAATGTAGTATAAAATTTACGTTTTCTAAAAAAGTCAATCATAATGATAATAATAACAAAAAGAAATAATAGAATAGAAGTTGCTAAACAACATGAAAAATTTACTTTAAAGGCTAAAAACATAAGTAGGATAATCATATACATAAAGAAAAATAAGACAAATAACCACCATTTATCTTTTAAATAACTTTTTAATCGCATAATAAGATATACCCCTGTCCTTTTCTTGTTTCAATAGCCTCATAGTACCCTACTTCTTTTAACTTATTTCTAAGTCTACTAATATTCACCGTTAAAGCGTTATCATTAATATATTCATCATTATTCCAAAGATCTGTCATTAACTCATCTCTTGTCACAATCTGATTTTTATGAGTCAACAAATAATGGAAGATAATCATTTCATTTTTCGTTAAAACAATTTGTTGTTCTCCTCTTGTAATAACTCCTTTTTGAATATTAAACGATAAATCTTTATAGACTAACTCTTCACTGTGATTTTCCATTCGTTTAAAAATAGCACCAATTCTTAATAGTAAAATAGTTGGATTATATGGTTTTGTAATATAATCATCTGCACCATAACTCATAGACAACACTTCATCTACTTCATTATTCCTACTAGTAACCATAACAATAGGAACAGATGATTTTTTTCTAATTTCTTGTAATAATACTTCTCCATTTGAAACAGGAATATTAATATCTAGTAAAATTAAATCTGGTTTTACTTTTAAAATATTTTCAACTGATATTTGATTAAGAGGCAAACAAATAGCTTGATAGCCACTATTTTCTAAAAGGCTTGCTAATTCTTTTTGAATAGATAAATCATCTTCAATTACTAAAATTTTTTTCATAATATCATCAACATTTCTTTTCTTATTATTATAACATATTTTATATAGAGAAATAGACACCTATTAACAATATCTATAAAATTTATTATCATTCTACTTCAAAATAAAGTTTTATTAATTTATTATATCTATCTAAAAGCTTATTACTATCTGATTTTTGTTTAAAAATCTTTCAAAAAGAATAATAAATACCACTTATTCATATCATAAGTAATCTTCAAGGCCTTTCCTTGTTTACACCATTAATCATAATTACATAATAAGTTATGTAGTTTATCAGCAAGTTCTATCATAATACATACATTATCATAAGTGCTGATTGTTTCTAAAAATTTTTCTTTTCTTTCTGGCCGGTCTAAAATACCATTATCTTCTGTTATCATTTTCACATTATCAGCAATAGTCTTTTCAAAATTTATTTCAATGTCATGATAATTATAGTTAGTATCTACTAGAATATTATGCAAAAAGCCACTAATTACAATATCCTTGCTACATCCAAAATTCTTTAACATATATTCAACCATAATACTATGCACCGAATTTTTGTACTATCTTATTAATTTCATATTAAGTATAAGAGAATAAGCTTTGTTCTACAAGAGCTATTTATTTTGATTGCAAGATATTTAAAAAAAAGCACTTAATTACTATTAAATTAAGTGCCAATAAAAACTGAATATTGAAGTGCTAAGTATCTTACTTAATTAATTTTTTAGAAATAGCATATGGAACAATTTCATTTTTTAGCGTATTAGATAATATATTTCTATCATCATTAGCTCCAAACCACATAAAACTTTCAATCTCTTCTGATGTTGTTAATTTTCCTTCTAAGGTACCTTCATATTGAAAAATATGCATATGAATTTTTTGAGTCGGATCACTGGTCGCAATTTCTTCAAAATCCATGACTGGTTTTATTTTACTTTTATCAAAAATAGCTTCACTTCCTAGTTCTTCATGACATTCTCTTATAGCTGCAGCAAGAAAAGATGGATCACTATCTTCTACTCGACCACCAATCATCTGATAAGTAGATCTTTTTCTTGGTTTATCAATTAATAGTCTATCGTTTTCAAAAAACATTGTTCCTACAACATGAATTATATCTTTTTTCATACTTTAACTTTATAGCTCACTTGCTTTACTATTCCTCATAATCACATTTACTGCATTTTACTTTATCATTATGCAAAACTAACATTTCACCGCACTTTGGACAAGCTCTTCCTAGTGGCTTATCCCAAAAAGCTTCCTTACATTTTGGAAAGTTACTACATCCATAGAAAATCTTCCCACGTCTTGTCCTCCGTTCTAGTATTTTACCATCACATTTTAGGCAGTCACATACTTCGATTATTTGTTTTTCTTCTTTCTTGACATATTTACATTCCGGATAATTACTACATGCAATAAATTCACCATATTTTCCGGTTCGTTTTACTAAAGGACTACCACAAGAAGGGCATAATTCTCCTGTTTGTTCTGGTGCTTTCTTTTCCATATCGCTAAAAGCTGTTTTTACTCTTGGTTCAAATAAATCATAAAATTCCTTTAGTACTTCATTCCATACTAGTTTACCATCCGCAATCTTATCTAGTTCATCTTCCATTTCTTTCGTATATTCTACATTGATAATATCACTAAAGAACTCTTGTAACTTATCAGTTGTTTCAATCCCTATTTTGGTTGGAACAAACTTTTTATCTTCCATTTTAACATAACCACGTTCCCTGATTGTATCAATCGTTTTGGCATAAGTGGAAGGACGTCCAATCCCTAAGTCTTCCATTTCTTTAATTAATTTTGCTTCTGTATATCTAGCAGGTGGTTTCGTAAAGTGTTGTTCACTGATGACATCACTTGCTTGATATTCTTTATTTTCAACTAAAGAAGGAATGATTTTGTCTTCATTCTGTTCATAATCCCCATAAGCTTTTAAATATCCATCAAAGGTTAATACACTTCCTGTTGCTTTGAAAATGTAATCATTATTATTAAATAGTAAAGTGGTCTGGTCCATTTTGGCATCAGCCATTAAACTAGCTAAAGCACGATAGTAAATAAGACGATAAAGTTTATATTCATCAGGTGTTAAGAATTGTTTTATTTTTAATGGCTCTCTTAAAATACTGGTTGGACGAATTCCTTCATGGGCATCTTGCACATTCTCTTTCTTTTTTGTATGTTTAGCATGACCAATATATTTTTTACCATAGTTTTCTTCAATATAATGATAAGTACTACCAATGAATTCATCTGATAAACGAATAGAATCTGTTCTCATATAAGTAATAAGTCCTACTGTCTCATTTTCTAAATCAATTCCTTCATATAGCTTTTGTGCAATTGACATCGTCTTTTTTGCAGAAAAACCTAACTTAGTAGATGCTTCTTGTTGAAGAGTTGAAGTAATAAAAGGAGCCTTACTAGCTTTTTTACGATTTTTTTTCTCAATACTAGTTAATTTATAATAATCAGTTAAAGAAGATAATACTTCATTTGCTTCTTTTTCATTATGAAGTTTAATCTCATCTTCTTTATATTTAAAAAGACTAGCTTCAGTATCTTCGATAATTGCTGTAATTGTATAATACTCTTCTTTTTCAAAAGCTTCTATTTCTCGCTCTCTATCAACGATTAGTTTAAGAGCCACACTTTGTACACGGCCAGCACTTTTAGCTTTAATCTTTGATTGTAATAACTTAGATAATCTAAAACCAATAATACGGTCTAATATTCTTCTTGTTTCTTGACTTTTTACTAAATCATCATCAATTTTTAAAGGATGTTTCATAGCATCTAATACTTTATCTTTCGTAATTTCATGAAACAAAACTCGATCATAATCTTGATCTTTAATTCCTAAGGCTTCTTTTAAATGCCAAGAAATAGCTTCTCCCTCACGATCTGGGTCGGTTGCTAAAATAACGTGATCAGCATTTTTAACAGCTTTCTTTAAATCACTAATAATTTTTTTCTTACCCTTTAAAGGGACATAATTGGGTTTAAAACCATTTTCAATATCAACACCAAGCCCTAAAGGTCCGCTAGTAGCTAGATCTCTAATATGTCCTTGACTAGCCATGACTTTATAATTTTTTCCTAAATATTTTTCTATAGTTTTACTTTTACTTGGACTTTCGACGATAACGAGATTTTGCATCGTATCAACACCTTTCTTTTTCACTTATACGCTATTTTTGTGAAAACGTCAATCTTTTTTTATCTGTTTTAGAATATCTTTGGCGGCAATTAAACCTGTTGCGGCCGCTGCGACAATATTTCCAGCCTTACCTGCTCCATCTCCTACAAAATATAGATTAAATCCTTCTAGTTTCATATTATTATCCGTCATAATTTCATTACTGAAAAACTTAATTTCAGGACCATAAAGAAGAGTTTCTCCATTATTGACACCAGGAATAATCTTATCTAATACTTCTAGTCCTTCTATAATATTTGTAATAATACGATGAGGTAATACTAAAGCTAAATCACCCGCTACTACATCTTTTAAAGTAGGTTCTACAAAACCTTTTTGAATTCTCTCTTTGGTACTGCGACGACCTCTTTTTAAGTCCTTTAAAGTTTGAACGATAGGTTTCCCACCCCCAAGAGTATTGGCAATCTTAGCAATTGCTTCTCCATATTCTCTAGTATTCGTAATAGGTTCTGTTAAATTGACTCTTGAAATAAAAGCAAAATTTGAATTAGCTGATTTCTTATCTTTTAGAGCATGACCATTGACACAAATATAACCATAATAATTTTCTTTTGCTACAAAACCCCCAGGATTCGTACAAAAAGTTCTAATCTGATCATCATATGTTTTTGTTTGAATAAAAATAGTAGGGTCATAAATAACAGAGGTAATTTCTTCTAATATTTCTTTTCTTACTTCTACCCTAACTCCTATTTCAATACTTTGTGATATATAAGGAATATGATAATGATCTGCTAAAGATTGTACCCACTTTGCTCCAGTCCTTCCTGGAGCTACAACGACATAGCTACTATAAATACTTCTAATTCCTTCTTTATCTTCTAAGATAATTTCATGATCATCTTCCTTCTTGCTTTTAATATCAACACATTTTGTGTTTTCCATAATAGTTACTCCATGATCAGCAAGATAATTGGTAAATTCTATAATATACTCTGGCAAATGATCACTTCCTAAATGTTTCTGCTTAATCACTAATAATTCAGCTCCACACTTAGCAATCTTTTCTTTAATAGCATCTGCTTCTTTCATATTCGTTGGATAAACCTTACTATCCATATGAAATTTATTAAATATCTCTTCTGTATAATCTATTAAATTCCAAGCCTCTTCCCTACTCATATATTTAAATAAATCAGACTTTCCAAGTTTAGGAATAAAATTTAGTTTCCCATCTGAAAAAGTACCAGCCCCACCAAAACCTGATAAAATAGCACATGGTTCACAATTAGCACATTTTTCTGTCTTTTTCATAGGACAAGTTCTTTTACTAGCAACTCTTCCTTGATCAATTAAACAAACTTTAATCTTACTATTTTCTTTTGTTAACTGGTAAGCTGCGAATAACCCAGCTGGCCCTGCTCCAATAATTACTACATCATACTTCATTTTTATCCTTCTTTCCTTGTAAATAAATCTCTTTCACTGGTCCATAACTTAAACGATGTTCTTTCAATATCCCATATTTTTTTAAAGCTTCTAAATGTTTTTTCGTAGGATAGCCTTTATTATGTTTAAAATCATACATTGGATATTTTAAATCTAACTCATCCATCATATGATCCCTAGTTACTTTCGCAATTACACTAGCTGCTGAAATACTAAGACTCTTTATATCCCCTTTAATAATGGAAGTAGTAGGAATATCAATATCTAATTTCATCGCATCTATTAAGACATGCTCTGGTTTTACTTTACAATTTGCTATTGCTTCTTTCATAGCTACTTTAGTAGCTTCATAAATATTAATCTTATCAATTGTTTTTTCATCTACTATACCAATTCCAATCGCAACAGCATCACGTTCTATCATAGGAAATAATTTCTCTCTTTTTTTCTCACTTAATTTCTTAGAATCGGTAAGTCCAGGCAAATCAAAATCATCTTTTAAAATTACACAAGCAGCAACTACGGGACCCACTAGAGGCCCTCTTCCTACTTCATCTACTCCTGCAATTAAATGAATTCCCTTTTTCTTTAATGCTTCTTCATATTCAAAATGTTCCATTTTTTATCACCACATTAAATATTATAACGCATAATTTTGATTATTTTTCATTATTTGATAAAATTTGTCACTAATAATAAATTGAACTTCACTCAAAGTCTTTACACCACTATACTGTAAAAGGAACTTTCTAACTAACGCTAATTCTTGTTCATTACTAATTTCTATCATAATTTCTTTATTTAAAGATAATTGTTCTGTAATAATATTAATATCTAATCTACTAGTTGGTAAAACATAAAAATCGACATCTAAATAATTATAATTATTTTCTTCTATCACTAATCCAATTTTACCAAATCCCCATTCTCTAAATAAAAATAAAAAGTGAAACTCACTACTACATAAATATAATGATAAATATTGGTACTTACTTAAAATATTATAAAACTTAACAATATATACTTCTCTATTTATCTTCTTTTGTTCATAATTCATAGTAGTATCGTCTTTTAATGGTAAAAAGTTAAAAATAATCTTCTTTTTCGTTTTAACTTGACTTAAAAAATTGTCAAGTTGGTTTTGATAGCCTATTAAATTATCTTCTTCAATTTGTATCATTACTCCAAGTGAATTAGTATTTGAATTTAATTCATTTAATATTTCTTCTTGTTGGCTTAAAAAGTTAATATAACTAGTTATTTGCATAAAAAATATCCTTTCATCTTAACCATATGAAAGGATATTCTATTTATGATTTAATTATCAAGATTTATAGTTTCTTTTTGTACCAAGTGATATTCATCATCCACTTGTCTAAACGTATAATTATAACTTTCTAACTCTGTTCCAAAAATACCATCTAATACTTGAACAGTGATAATAATATTTTCATCTTCTTTCGTCGCCTCAGTTAATTTCATATTAATAGGATCAACTACTACTTGTTCTTCTTTTTCATAAAGAACAATACCATCTAACAAAGAGCTATAATAACCATAGATATTTTCTGTGATAGGAAAAGATTTAACTGTAACGCTAGTATCACTACCATAAACATCATAAACAGCATCTAAAAGAGTACTACTAGGTATAAAATTATCTTCTTCGATACAAGTATACCCTGTGGTATCTTCTTCTAATTCTACTTCACTACAATCTACTGTTTCCTTTTCTTCTATGTTATGATAACCATAATATAACTTTGCATCATCACTCATAATATCAAGAATATCTAAATCGTTAAAATCTACTTTTTGATATAATTCTAATACTAATGGATCAGAAAGAGAAAGACTATTATTATCTTCATTACTGTGTAGTTTCTTATAACCAAAGACAATTCCACCTACTATTAATTCTAAAACAATAATAGTAATCACAACATTACGGAGTGTATGTTTCTTCTTCATTTATTACACCTTCTTTTTCTTGATAAAGAACTTAATAATATAAAATTCAAAAATAATCATAATGATAATAAAAATCCAAATTAAAATAGTATAGATAATTCCTGAGGTATATCGACCAATAATCGCTATAATACTTTCTGGAATATATTTATCAATTAAAGCTGAAACATCTGGTAAACCACAATGATCTTTAATAAAAGTTAAAATACGCAAGAAAATATCAACGATTGCGACAGCATACACAAAACTAGAGAAACGTCTAAATAAGAAAATCACTACTAATAATAGGATAATTAAAACAACTAAATCAATATACAAACTACTCACCTCTTATTCTTTATACTAAAATATCATACCATAAGAAAAGAAAAAACGTCAATTTTTTAACGCTTTTTTTGATGAACTTTTGGAAGCTCTTTATCAGGTTGTTCAATATTTGAAATATTTTTTCTTAATTGTTTTAACTCTTTTAAGGTTAATCGATCAACCTGATTAATATTTAACTGATAACTACCATCGTCTTTACTACCAAGCTCTCTAACTGATGAATTTAAACCATGTAATAAGTTATCTACATTGTCTACCTTTGAATCATCTCTTTTACCATACTGATTTACTTTTTCTTCAATTTCTAGAAATAACTTATTTTTTTTCAAATCTTTTGCTATTTTAAATGCTTTATGAACTGTCCCTGGCTCTTGAAATGTTAAATCAGACAATAAGAACCAGAATCTTGTAGTTATTAAAGAAAAATGCATAATATAGCCTACTGATTCCTGAATTATTATACTAGTAGCCATTCTAGATAAAACAGATAATATACCTAAATCTAAAAATAAAAGCAAAACTCCTCTTCTTACAAAAGGACCTGTTTTAGCTGATTGAACTTGAGCTTTTTCCATGGCCAATAATTGTTCTTCTCTTTCTATAGAAAATGGTTCTCGCTCTATCGTACCATCCCAAAATTCAATTTCAATCACTCCATCTTTTACTTCATAATGTTTAATAAAACTTTTTCTATCAAATGTATACAATTCATAATTATACATAACCTATATAACTCACTTTCTCCGTTTTATAATTATATCTATCAATTACTAATTATTAGCATATTTCTTTAATGCATAAATCATTGATTTCTCCCTCATTACTGCATTGCGATCTAATTCAGCACCAAGTTTTATATTATCTAACTTTATATTCTTCTTATAAACAAAATCTGAAACAACATGTAAAACATAAGCATCCAACATCGATAACTCATCATAATTTCTAGGTTGTTGTTCTTCTTTTACTTTTTTATTTAATTCTTCTAAAGAAGATTTACTCAATCTATTTATTTTTTCTTTTGCTTCTTCTAATTCTTTCTCATTTAGTTTATCCAACATTAAATCTTCTATTGGCTTTCCCATATAATCATATACTTCCATATATTAAGAAGAGGAACATTCACCTTTAGTATACCTTTTGAATAAATCTAGCATATGTTTTCTACTCTTATATTCACTAATCCAAATTAATTCTTCTTTTGACAATTGTTCAATACTTTTATGACTAAGGTTTTGACTCCTTGCTTTTTCAGAATTTGACTCATATGATAGCCATTTTATCCATTCCATTAGTGGATCAATATTACGCTTTACTTTTCCCCTTACAAGCTTTACTTTACCGTTTGAATTTGACAAACTCTTGACAATTATTCTATTTATATTACTCATGATAACTTACCTCCAATTAAATTTTATATTATCATAAAAAAAAAACATCTATTTTTAACGCTTTTTTTGATGAACTTTTTCTTTCTCTACTGGATTTGAAAATGCCTGATCAAAATATTCTATACTAAGAATATTAGCTCTTAATTTTTTTAAATCTTTTAAAGATAATGCATCTATTTGATTAATATTCAATTGATAACTACCATCATAATGAATACCAAGATCTCTGACATCAGAATCTACACCAAGTAATAAGTTATTCACTCTATTTTCTTGTAAATCATCTTTTTTACCATATTGATTAATTTTTTCTTCAATTTCTAGAAATAATTTATTCTTTTTCAAATCTCGAGCTGTTTGTACAGAATCAATAAAATGCGAGCAAAAGAAAAGACTTCCTACACCAGAGACTGTGCCTGCTAAAATATTTAGAGCAGTATTTTCCATTTGAAAAAATTCTTGAGAAAATAAACTTACAAAAAATGTAGCTAATAATATCATTCCCAAACTCTCTATAAGTCCTCTTCTAATAAAAGGACCCATTTTAGATATGTTCACTTGAGCTTTTTCTATAGCCAATAATTGTTTTTCTTTTTCTTCACTATATGGCTCTTTATAAACTTCTCCACTCCCCAACTGAATCTCTATTACTCCATTTTTTATTTCATAATGTTTAATAAAAATTTTACTATCTTCTTTTTTTAAAGCATAATTATACATCCTAAACCCTCCTGTACTATACATCCATTAAATAAAGATTTTTTTCTTTTTCACGCCCTAAAGTAGTCTCATCACCATGACCAGAATAAACTAAAATATCATCGTCATATTCTTTTATTTTCTTTAAAGATTCTGTCATTTCGTTTTCATCACCAGTTGGTAAATCACATCTACCTACTGTATCGCGAAATAAGAAATCACCTGTAAAAAGTATTTTTTCTTCCATAAAGTAAAAGGTAATAGAATCTTTGGTATGTCCTGGTGTATAAATAACTTTAAATTTAAAACTACCAACTTCTACTACCTCTTCATCTTTTAAATTA
>CAJFVY010000063.1 GCA_904420615.1 uncultured Bacilli bacterium
TAGCAAAAGGAGTTTTTATTTTAAAGACTCAACGCTAAAGCTTAATTGAACCCCCAGACTATCTGGGGGTTTTCATTACACAAAAAAGCACATACAGAACATGTATATGCCTAAGGAAAATTTTATGCCGAGAAAACTTTTGACAACATTAATTTTATTTGTTACCTTGTTGGAATTTAATTATTGATTTTTTCACTTTTTGAAAAAATTAATAATTGAAACGACTTAAAATCAATACAAATAAAATTAATTTGTCAACAAGGAAATTGGAATAAAATTTCCCGTTAATATTTAAATTTTTTTAAGACATTTTCCCAAGTTATTGACAGAAAAAATTGTTTGTTAAAATGTTTTTTCTATAATACATATACTTCATACAATAAATGGATACATTTGGTTGAGTTGATCAAATGTAACCGCATAGATTATATCTAAAGATAATGAATCTACACAAAATTACAGTTATCTCGTACTATAGAAAAAAGCTCACTTAAGAGCTTCGACCTTTTCCATAAATTCTTCTTCAGTCCATACTGGAATACCTAATTTAATAGCACGATCATACTTACTGCCTGGATTACTACCAACTATAACAGCATCTGTCTTTGAAGAAACACTTTCTACTGTTTTGCCACCTAAAGAGATAATAATTTTTTTAGCTTCATTTCTCGTTAATTTTTCTAAAGTTCCTGTCAAAACAAAGCTTTTACCACCAAATTCTTCACTTTGAATGACTTTTTGTCCTAAATAAGTAGTATTTAAACCTAATTCTTTTAACTCGTTAATTAATTTTAAATGTTCCTCATCATGGAAATAATCTAAAATACTGATTGCTATAACTTCTCCTATATCAGGAATATTTACTAATTCTTCTTTCGTCGCAGCCATTAAATGATCTAAATCACCAAAATGAGCTGCTAAAACACGAGCCTTTTCACTACCAACATGAGGAATACCTAAACCAAAAAGAAGACGTTCTAAGGAATTACTTTTACTTTTTTCTATTGCTTCTAATAATTTATCAACTGATTTTTGACCATAGCCTTCTAAATTAATTAATTCTTCTTTCTTATTTTCAAGGCGATAAATATCAGCTATAGACTCAATAAACTTAAAATTATATAGGTCTTCCATAATTTGACTACCAAGACCAGTAATATTCATAGCCTGTCTACTAACAAAATGAATAAAACTTTCTACATGTCTTGCAGGACACAAAGGATTAGGGCAATAATAATCAACTTGTCCTTCTTTTTTTATCAATTTACTTTGACAAAAAGGACAATTTGTAATCATCTTAAATTCTTTTTCTTCACCTGTACGGCGTTCTTTTTTAGCTTCTACAACTTCTGGAATAACATCTCCTGCTTTACGAATAGAAACAATATCTCCTATTTTTAAATCTTTTGCTAATACATAGTCTTCATTGTGGAGAGTAGCTCTTGATATAGTACTCCCCATTACAATAACAGGTTCCAAAATAGCATTAGGAGTAATTTGACCTGTTCTACCAACAGTAAAGATAATATCTTTTAATTTAGTTAATACTTCTTCAGCTGGAAATTTATAGGCAACTGCCCAACGTGGTGTCTTCGCTGTATAACCAAGTTGTAGTTGATCATCAATAGAATCTACTTTAATTACAATTCCATCAATGTCATAAGGTAGACTATCTCTGAGATCTCCTTTTTCATGAATATAATCCATAACTTCATGAATATTATTAACAATACGATTATTAGGATTTGTTTTAAGGCCTAATTCACGCATAAAGGCAAGAGCTTCATGATGAGTATGAATACCATAATCTAATGGATTAGGCAAGTGATATAAGAAAGCATCTAAATTTCTTTTGGCTGCTACTTTAGAATCTAATTGTCTAATTGAACCAGCGGCTGCATTACGAGTATTCTGTAGGGGTGCTTCTCCTTTCGCAATACGTTCTTCATTTAATTTCTTCAATGTTTCCTTTCCCATAAAGATTTCACCACGTACTTCGATAGTAATATCTTTTTTTAATTTTAAAGGTATACTTTTTATAGTTTTCACATTATGAGTAATATCTTCTCCTACTACTCCATTTCCTCTTGTGGCAGCTTGAACAAGTAATCCATTTTCATAATGTAAGGAAACAGAAAGACCATCAATTTTTAATTCACATACATATTTAGGATGAAATCCTGAATTTTCAATTCTCTCTAAAAAAGAAACAATTTCATCTTCACTAAAAACATCTCCTAAACTTAACATAGGAATTGTATGTTCTACTTTACGAAAGGAATCAATCACTTCTCCTCCAACATGTTCTGTTGGTGAATCTTTTCGTTTCCACTCAGGATGTGCCTTTTCTATTGTCTCCAATTCTCTTAAGTATTTATCAAATTCTTGATCGGTAATTTTAGGATTATCTTTTACATAATAATCATAATTTGCTTCATTTAATAAATCGATCAAATAATTCATACGTTCTTTTGTCATAGAATTCATAAAGTTGCCTCCTATATATTATTTTATCTTATGACCATAACGGATTTTTATAAACACCATCTTCTACCATTTTGGCAATTGCTTTTACTACTTCTTCTTTATCTTCCTTATAAGTTACACCATACCAACTTGCTTTCGTACGTAATAAATCAACAGTTACTTTTTTCTCACTTATTGCCTCTTCAATAACATCTGGAATTAGAAATTCACACGTTTCTAAATTTCCTCGATTTTTTTCTAAGAAAGTATTTAATTTTTCTTCTAAATAAGCAAATAATGCTGGTGTGAATAATAAGAAATTAACAGAAGTAATGGTATCATCTGTAACCTCAAAAGAAGCACTACCATTTAAAGGTTCTGCAATAATCTTACCATCTTTTCTTTCTACTTTACTTTCAATAATTGCTTCTAAATGATTATTTTTAACACGACATATTCCTCTTTTAGTAGAACCATTAAGACTAAGAGTTGGTACTACTTTATATCCTACTACACCACAGTGTTTATCATCAACTGTATCTAAATAAGTTGATGAAACAAGATATGCATCACGGCCATAAAAATCATCGGCATTGATTATAGCAAAAGGTTCTTTTACTTTATCTTTAGCACAAAGAATAGCATGTGCTGTTCCTAGTGGTTTTACTCTTTCTTTTAATAATTCTTGATATTCTATTGGAATATTATCATTCGTTTGAAAAACATATTCCGTATCTATATGTGGTTCTACTCTTTTTCCAATCGTTTTTTTAAAAACGTCATAATTGTCTTTTTTAATAATAAATACTATTTTTGTAAATCCTGCCTTAATAGCATCATAAACAGAGTAATCAATTAAAAACTCTCCACTCGGTCCCATTGGTTCAATTTGTTTTAATCCTCCAAAACGGCTTCCCATTCCTGCCGCCATTACTAATAACGTTTTATTTTTTGACATCTTTTTTTCCTTTCTTTAATCTTAAAATTATTTCTAACCCCTTTTAGACTTGTTAATAAATCTTTTGATGAAATTACTTTTTTCTAATTTTAAACTTATTTCTAACCCTTCCAAACTTGTTAATAATTCTTTCGATGAGTTTGCTTTTCTTATTATTTCACCTTCTCTTTCTAATAATAGCCAAGATGGAGTAGAATATATCAAATCATGAGTACCATATGGCTTTATTATAATTGAAGATACAAATTTATTATTTTTTTGATTATAATCCATTTTAAGAAATGCACCATAGCATCCTAATGCTTTTCCTATATTAGTATTATTTATAGAGGGTTCTTCTATTCCTGATATAGTATCTATAATTTTATCATATTCTAGTTTAAATATATTTAATTGATTTGTATTTTTATCTATTTCTAGAAAATATTGATATCCTTCTTTGAGATCATTGATCACTTATTTCACCTCTTTTATACTTTCGTTAAACTCTTATGATTTTTCATTAATTTCTTAATACCATATGGATGTTTAAAGGCTACTGAAACTAAAGAATTCGTAACTTCTACTACTCTTCCTGCTCCAAAGTTATCATGAACTACATAATCTCCTACTTGATAATCTATATCTTCTTTTCTCAATACGTCTTTTTCTTTTATTACTTTTTGACTATCATCACTAGAATCCTTTACATTCGTTTCTAATAATTCACTATCTATCTCTTTTAAAAATCTACTAGGTGGATTCATCTGATCCATTCCAAATAAAGTACGTCGTCTTGCGTTTAATAGATAAAGTTTTTCTTCTGCTCTTGTAATAGCAACATAACAAAGTCTTCTTTCTTCTTCTATCTCGCTATTACTCATCAAACTATTCATATGTGGAAATATTCCTTCTTCTAATCCCACTACAAAGACAACTTTAAATTCTAGTCCTTTGACAGAATGAATAGTCATTAAATTTATTTGTTTAGATAAATTAGAATATTCATCTTTATCATTAACAAGACTAACTTCATAAAGAAAATCTTCTAAAGATACCAAGCCTTCTCTTTCTTCAAAAGCTTTAGTAATGGATTTAAATTCTTCCAAGTTTTCTTTTCTAATCTCTGCTTCTAAACTTTTCTCACTTTTTAATTCATCTAATATACCTGATGATGTTAAAACTTTATCAATTAATTCTGTTAAAGTTACACTTTCACTGACTTTTTTTAAATTTAAAATTAATTCTTTAAATTTTAATTCTTTTCCATCTTCTATAACTTCAAAAATACTACTATTTTTCTCATCTGCTTTATTGATTAAGCGTTCAATAGTTTGTCTTCCTATTCCTCTTTTAGGAGTATTAATAACTCTTAATAGGCTAACATCATCTTTTTCATTATGAATTAATTTTAAGTATGCCAATAAGTCTTTAATTTCTTTACGAGAATAGAAACTAAAACCACCTACTATATGATAAGGAACTTGCTGTTTCAAACATTCTTCTTCAATTACACGTGACTGAGCATTTGTTCTATAAAGTACAGCTACATCATCATAAGAATATTCTCCACTCTCACATAATTTTTTAATAGTAGAAACTACATAATGACTCTCATCTTTTTCATCATAAGCACGATAATAAGTGATCTTATTTCCATCGCCTTTTTGCGACCATAATCGTTTTTCTTTCCTACTCTGATTGTTTTTAATCACACAATTAGCAGCATCTAAGATATATTTTGTAGAACGATAATTCTGTTCAAGTTTGATTGTTAAAGCATTAGGATAATCTTTTTCAAAATTTAAAATATTTTTATAATTAGCCCCTCTAAATCCATAAATAGCTTGATCAGCATCTCCTACTACACATATATTTTTATATTTAGCACTAATCATTTTACTAAGGATATATTGGGCTTCATTCGTATCTTGATACTCATCTATTAAAATATACTGATAGCGTTCTTGATAATATGACAATACTTCTTTATATTCACGGAATAATTTAATAGGTAGTAACAGTAAATCATCAAAATCAACAGCATTATTATTTAGTAATTTTTCTTGATATTTATAAAATACTTTTAATACTACTTGCTCATATTCACTAGCTACATATTTTTCATAATCATGAGGACTTAATAATTCATTCTTACAATTACTAATTTTATTACGAATGGCTTTAGGATTATATATTTTAGGATCATAATTTAATTCTTTTAGTATTCTTTTAATAATAGTTAAAGCATCATCGCTATCCATAATGACAAAATTTTTAGAATATCCTAATTTTTCATAGTTTTCTCTTAATATTTTTAAACCAAAAGAGTGAAAAGTAGATATTTGAATATTTTTAGCTTTTTCGCCTATTAAGTTAAATACTCTATTTTTCATTTCCATTGCTGCTTTATTAGTAAAAGTAATGGCTAATATTTCATAGGGTGAAACTTGTTTTTCTTCAATTAAATAAGCAATTTTTGTAGTCAATACTCGTGTTTTTCCACTTCCGGCTCCTGCTAAAATTAAAAGTGGGCCTTCACTATATAAAACTGCTTGTCGTTGTTCTTCGTTTAAACTATCTAAATTCATTGTTTTCCCACCTTCTTATTTCATTATACATGAATTTAAGTAAAGAAAAAAGGAAAATATAATAAAAAAACTGACATAAAAGTCAGTACTAGTATTTTAGGATAGTGGACAACTTGAAATACTATTTAAATAATAGTCGGCTCTTCTTCCTAACTTATAGGCATAATAACCAGCACTTGCTATCATGGCAGCATTATCTGTACAAAACTTTAATGGTGGTATTGATAGAGTTACCCCAAGTTCTTGACACATGTTTGTAATCTCAATACGTAATTTTTGATTAGCAGCCACTCCTCCTGCTACTATTAAATATTTGATATTTTCATTTTCTAAAGCTTTTTTAGTCTTACTAACTAAACTTTCCACTGCTACTTGTTGAAAAGATGCTGCTAAATCGGCTTTTCTAATTTCACGACCAGCTTGTTTTTCTTTATGAACTAAATTGATCACAGCACTTTTAAGACCACTAAATGAGAAATTATAACTATCATCGTGTAAAGGAATTGGCAACGGATACGTAGGATTCCCTTCTTTTGCTAATTGGTCTAATTTTGGTCCACCTGGATAAGGAAGACCTAAAACACGAGCTACTTTATCATAACATTCTCCAATCGCATCATCTAATGTCCCACCTAATTTTTCAAATTGAAAATGATCCTTCATTTTTACTAATTCGGTATGTCCACCACTAACTACTAAAGCTAATAGAGGAAATTTTAATTCGTGTACTAAACTATTAGCATAAATATGTCCCGCTATATGATGAATAGGAATTAGTGGTTTTTGATAAATATATGCTAAGGTTTTAGCAGCTTCTAAACCAATTAATAAAGAGCCAATTAATCCCGGACCATAAGTAATGGCTATAGCATCCATCTCTTCCATAGTCATATTAGCTTCTTTTAAACACTTTTCAATTACAATTGTAATATTTTTAACATGTTCACGGCTTGCAATTTCAGGTACTACACCACCAAATTCTTCATGAATATCAATTTGTGAAGATATAATAGTAGCTATCTCTTCTTTACCATTCTTGACAATAGCACAACTAGTCTCATCACAACTACTTTCAATTCCAAGTATATATATATCTTTCATTTTTTCACTTCTCTCTACTGCTCGTTCACTTCTTTTAACATTAAAAGAGCATCTCCATCTTTATAATAATGATTCCGTTTTGCTACTTCTTTGAATCCAAATTTATGGTAAAGATGAATAGCGATATCATTATGTTCATTTACTTCTAACGTTATATTATTCGTTTTCTCAATATTACTAATCATCATTAGTTCTTTTAATAACATAGAGGCAATTCCTTTATGTCTTTTTTCCTTTATTACTTCAATCTGATCTAACTCAATACGATCATATATTTTACTATAAAGAAGATAGCCAATAACTTTCTTTTCTTGCCAAAATACTAACAAGTTACTAAAGGGATCAGACTTAATCTCTTCTTTCACATTTTGACTTATAAAAGAGATCTTATTCACTATTTCTTGTTGATAACCTTGATAATGTTCTATCATACGCCATGTTTTTCCTCAGCTTCTGTTCTTTTTAAATAATTAGGATTAACCAAGTGAGGAGAAATAGGCTTCTCGCTATCATAGAAAGTTACTATTTTTAAAATATCAGGATCATATTCTTCTCTTGAAACTGTCACTGGAAGTTGATCGTTACTAATAACACTGTAAGTATCAGGTACTTTATCCACAAGTTCTGTTAATAAAATATGTTGCTCTTTTACAACTTCTCTCATATTTTTATCATAAACAGCTCCATATACATATCCCCTCCTAGCATCAATTAAAGGCATAATATAAGGTGTATCTTTTCTTGCTGAAATAGCCATTGCTTTTAATGAAGATACTGGAATAATACTTTTCTTTAAAGAAAAAGCCATTGTCTTGGCTATCGTTACACCTATTCTAATTCCCGTAAAAGACCCTGGCCCTACTACTACAAATATTTTTTCAATATCTTTAGGGGTAATAGAAGCTATTTCAAATAATTTTATAATTTGTGGTAACGCTTCTACTGATAATTTCTGGCCATAATTTTCTTTTACTTCTTGAAGTATTTTTTTATCTTTTATCAGTGCAGAATATAGATAGCTAGAAGAAGTATCTATATAAAGGTTTATCATAAGATAGCCTCACATAAATCTTCATATACTGATCCATGAGGAGTAATAATAAAAATACGTGTATCTTCATCTTCATCAGACATTTTTATCTTAATATCAAGGCGTTCTTCTGGTAAATAATCTTTTATCATATCAGCCCATTCAATAATCGTAACGCCACCTTTATTATAATATTCTTCTAATCCTAAATCTTCTACTTTTCCATCTAAACGATATACATCCATATGATAAAGAGGTAATTCCCCACTTAAATATTCTTTAATAATATTAAAAGTAGGTGATGTCACTTCCTCTTCTACAGCAAGTGCAGAGGCAAATCCTTTTGTAAATACAGTTTTGCCACTACCCAAATCTCCCTCTAAACAAATTACCATATTAGGGAAATGCTCAGATTCAATATTTTGAGCAAGTTCTATTGTATCTTTTTCACTATATGATGTTACTTTATAATTCATTTCTTTCACCTCATTTTTCATCTTCTAGACTATTATAACAAAGTACTATTTCTCTTTTCAAGATATATTTCATTGTTTTACTTATTATCCCCTAAAATTAAAAACCAATACTCTCATTTTCCTTTAAAAGATAATAAAAATAGTTTACATTAGTATAAAAATTATCTATCATAGTAGCTTCTACAATAAAATATAGTTCTGCATTCAATAACCGTTCTAACATTTCTACTATTAAATTTCTTAATCTTTCTGTAATAGCAATACTTCTTTCTGTTAGCTCTTTTTGATTTTCTGGTGTCAATGGTAAAGTTTGATAATCTCGTATTAAGGAAGGATAAGACAAGATGAAGTAATTCAAATCATTTAAATATTTAACTTCACTAATATCAATAAAACCTCTTAAAAATAATACAATTTCAAGCATTATAGTATTATAAGTAAATTCACTATTAGCAGAAAACACTGGATCTGGTCTTAATCTTTCCATAATTCTAGTTAAATCATCTTGAAATTGTTTTACATCTCTCATCATAAAATTATAAAGTTCTGGATAAGAATAGGAAAACAACTCATTCGTAATTAATAAATTTCTTATTTCTTCTGCAAAAGATAAAAAGTCAACTGTTATTTCTAATGCTTCATTATTAGCATCTATAATATTGTTTATCAAAGATTCAGGTGCTACTCCAGATACTCCTACTTTAAAATTTAATTGTTCTTCTGTTATACCAGTATCAATATCAACATCAAATAATTTTTCTGTCAGCAATTCACTTCTAAGACTATAATCCGTTACATATATTTGATATTTTTTAGCTGTTTCTGGAATATATCCATAAGTGTAATCTATTATTTTTCTTCCTAACTCCTCACAACGTCTTCCAAGTTCTTTTGCTCGATTACTATACTCCATATTATTTTTAAAAAAAGATAACTCAATATTTAAACAATAAAAACGAGTTGTTCTTAAAAAAAATAAATTACTATTCAAAGATTGAATTATAAATTCATTATCATTTAACATTTTCTCACCTATTAATATATATGCATCATAAATGAATTTAAGTTTAACTAATTATAGCAAAAGAAAAAGTAAACACATATTCTGTATTTACTATTCTATACTTTTATATAAAGCATTTAATTCTGTTAAAGAATCTTCGCTACTTTCCTCTTTTTTATTTTTTTCTTCTAATAATATTCTAAGTAAAGTTTTATATTCGTCTAACGTAAATGGTTCTTTACCATCTTCTATTTGTGGTTCTTTCTTAGTTTCCTCTTCTACAGGGGTAAAAAACACATTTTGTTTTGGTTTATAATAAGCTCTTTTTACATTGAAGTGATCCACAATATCATAGTTAGTAATAACCTGTTTTTGTTCATTTACAATCTTTAATTGATGATTGCGAATAATCTTGTAAATAATTAAGAATATTACCCAAATAACAAATACAAACATACTTAATTCTAATATACTTCTTACTTGCATACTACTGTATAGTTCTAATAAGTTGAAAGCATTTAAGTTTAATTGTTCTATTAGTGATACAGTCAGAATAAAGAAATATACGATAACACCATATACAAATGAATTAATAATTTTGATACTTTTTGTTGTTTTATCACTAAAAATACTTTTCCATAAAATAATGGTAGAAATAATTAATGTTAATAAGTAAATAATAATATTAGGAAAGTAATAATTAATAAAGAATTGGTTAATAGCATAATCAAATAATGATTGGATACTAGAACCGTATTGAACAAAGAAATATATGAAAATAGCTAAATAAATAATGAAATAAGTAATTTTACTTTGTTTTTTATTTGTTTTATTAGTTGTAATAAATAAGAAAACAAGAAATAATATTATGAAAAATGCAATACCATATAGGGGTGATGATGCAATCACTTCCCATACAGATTGTAGTTTTTCTAATAATGACGCTGGACTCATCACTAACACCCCCCTTTTTACATAATATTAACAAGTTCAGCTATATAAATGGTCTGAGTTGTATCATCATTGTTAGTACAAGTAATTAGTGTTAATGCTGTTTTTGTAATATCACGCTTTATGGATACCGTACCTGTTTTCAATTCTTTATAAATATTTTTTATTTGATAAGTATAAATTTTACCATTATAAGTAACTTCTACGGTATCATCAATATTTAACCTATATAACTCATTAAAAAATGCATTCCATCCAGTACCTGAATGACCAGCAATAATCAAGTTACCATTAGTAACATCAGGCATTGTACTTCCTTCTATTACTTCAATATTAGAGGCAACTGTATTTAATACTGAATCTACACTATAAAAACCCCTTCGAAATCCTATTTTAGATATGGTCAAATATCCTATGTAATGTTCATAATTCTCATAATTTTTAATAGAACTTGTATTGTTATCAGTGCTATCACTATTAATAGCAACTTCATTAGTTGTACTAATATCTACAATTTGTTCATCATCTGATATTTGACTATTCATATAATCGTAAGCTAACAATCTTTTATTACCAATATAATTTGATAAAAATAGCCAGCCCCCAATTACGATAATCACCGCTCCTACTAATGCAACAGTAGTAGGAGCAATGCGTTTATTATGATCTTTGTTTTTTACCATTATAACGTACAAATCCTATTCCAGAAAATAATATCAAAGCTCCGAAAATAGTATTTATAATTGATGAGTCACTTGAAGTGTTCGGTACTTCTACTACTTCCTTAATGTTTTCAATTGTAACTTGTGCAGTTGGGTTTTCATCACTAATAGTAATGGTGTAGACTTCATCACTCTTTTGATATCCTTCTGGTGCAGCTTCTTCATAAACTTTATATGTTCCATTTTCTATATCAACTAAGACAAATGGATCAGTAGTACTAATAAAGTCAGCTACTTTTTCACCAGCTTCATTTTCCACTATAATGTGGGCTCCAGCTAGTGGCTCACCAGTATCTTTATCAATCTTCAAGATATTAATTACTTTATTTATTGCTACATTTTCAATAATAACTTGTGCAGTTGGATGTTCATCATCAATTGTGAAAGTATATACTTCATCACTCTTTTCATAACCATCTGGTGCTTCAGTTTCATATGCCTTATAAGTTCCATTTCCTAGATCATCTAAGACATAAGGTGATGTTGTACTAACAAATTCAGCTACTTTATCACCAGCTTCATTTTCTACTACAATACGAGCTCCAGCTAATGGTTCACCAGTATTTTTATCAACCTTCAAAATAGATACCTCTTTTTCTATTGGTTGATTTTCCATCTTAACTACAACATCTCTATTTTGATCATTAATTTCAATTGTTACAGTATCTTTAGACATTATATAACCATCTGGTGCTTCTACTTCTTTCAAAGTATAAGTACCATTAGGTAAATTTTTAATAACATGATAATTCTCAGTTGATACCCATTCCGTAATTAATTTTCCTTGATTGTCTAAAAGTTGGAATGTTGCACCACTTAAAGCGTCACCAGTAGTGGCATCAATTTTTACTATAGAAACTTTACTAGTTGCTAAAGTAACAGTTGTTTCAGCACTTAAAGCTGTAGTTTCTGGATATAACACTGATCCATAAACATCTTGAACTGTACTTACACTAGACTTATATAAATAAGCTTTATTTACAAGACCAGTCGCAGTAGCAGTAACTTTAATTGAGTAATTTGAATCAGTAACACTAGAAACTGGAATACGAATTCTAAAGCTCTCATTAACATTAAATGAAGATTGTTCTACACTATTAGAACTATTTACTATTTGTGTTCCAGCAGGTGCACCCTCAATAGCAACATTATAATTACCACTTACAGAAACAGCATTAACTGAAATAACATTTGACTCATAATAGTTTTTATCACTAGATAAATTCAAACTAGTACTATTAATATTTAATGCTAAACTTGGAGTAGCATAACTTGTAGCAGATTTAGCACCATTTACTAAATTAATAATGTGTTGTCTTAAGCCATATGGGTCAGTAGAAGTATTAAACTTTGGCAAATTATTTGTACCAGTTGTCTCATCTAAATAACGCCAAATAGCCATCTGTGTTATATAATAATCATAATCATTATTTCCTGTAATACTTTTTTGTGGAAATCCATTTGTAAGTATATAAGCAATACCAGGTGAAGCTTCACCAGATAAAGTCATAGTAACACCATGTGGTGTAGACTTATGAATATCCGTACAATACGCATATCCTCCACCTTGAACTAATTTAGTAGCAAAATAATAATTATCAACATAAGGTCCTAAAACCTGTCCACCATTTGCTACAAAAGAACTTGGTGCAGATGTCTCAGCTTCAGGACTCAACATAAAGAATGCGGAAAAAACTGCAACTATTGCTACTAGAATAGAAGCAATCCCAATTTTCTTTAAACTAATCTTTTTCATAATTTTACCCCCTAATCTCAATTAGTGCCCATATTATACCATACTTTTTACCTTTTTGCAAGTCTTTGACTATTATTCTTAATTTTTTCTAACTTCTAAAAATCATTTTTATATTATATTTTATTTAAACAAAATGTGTAAAATGACTAGTTGTACATTTCAATAATATCAATTTGGTAGACAAAGAACGATTTTTATAGTATAATCTATGTCGGTTAGTTCTTTATATAATTAACTTATAAGAAAGGAGATTTTAATGAATAACAAGTCAAATGAAACAAGAATTATTGTTTTAGGTGGCTTAGGTGAAGTAGGAAAAAATATGTATTGCATTATGTACAATGACGAAATAATCGTTATTGATGCAGGTGTATCTTTTGCAGAAGAAGAATTACATGGTATTGATTATGTATTACCTGATTATTCTTTTTTAAAGTTAAACGAGTCGAAAATTAAAGCTTTATTTATTACACATGGACACGAAGACCATATTGGGGCTATTCCATTCTTATTACAAAGTGTAAATATACCCGCTATTTATGCCCCTAATCAAGCAAAAGAATTAATAAGATTAAAGTTAGAAGATCGTAATATTCGATATGATAATTTATATGCTTATGACGAAAATACAAAAGTCAAATTTAAATATATGAGTGTTGAATTTATTAGAACTACACACTCTATTCCCGATTCACACGGTATTGCAATAACTACTCCTGACGGTAGAATTGTTACAACCGGGGATTTTAAATTTGATTTAACTCCTATTGGACCTATGGCCGATCTTTATAAAATGGCAGTTTTAGGAAATGAGGGAGTCGATTTATTAATTAGTGATAGTACTAATGCTCTTAATGAAGGAATGTCGATTAGTGAATCAAGAGTAGATGATGCTTTAACTGATATTTTTGATAAATATAAATATAATCGAATTATCATTGCTACTTTTGCTTCTAACATTTATCGATTAAAACACATTTTCGAATCATGTTATCAACATCATAGAAAAATATGTGTATTTGGTCGTAGTATGGAAAATAATATTGATATTTCTATTAAGGGTGGATATATCGACCATAAAGAACTTTTAATTACTGCTGAAGAAGCAAATAACTTAAAACCAGGAGAAGTAACAATTTTATGTACTGGTTCTCAAGGTGAACCACTAGCTGCTCTTTCAAGAATTGCTGATGGTACTCACAAACAAATTAAATTACGTCCAGATGATATTGTTATTTTTTCATCTAGTGCTATTCCTGGAAATGCCCTTAGTATATCTAAAACAATTAATAAATTATATTTAAAAGGTGTAAAAGTATTTACTAATATGACAATTAATAATCTACACACATCAGGTCATGCTAATCAAGAAGAATTAAAATTAATGATTAGATTATTAAAGCCAAAATATTTAATGCCATTTCACGGCGATTATAGAATGTTAAAACAACATGCAGAACTTGGTATTGAATGTGGAATAAAAAGAGAAAATACTTTTGTCTTAAAAAATGGTGATAGCCTTATTTTGAAAAATCATGTTATTACTAAAGGAGAAAGCTATCCTAATAATGACATTTATGTTGATGGTAATCGTATTGGTGAAGTTGGCAGTGCTGTTTTACATGATCGTAAAATCATGGCTAATGATGGTATTTTAGTAGTCATTGCAAATATTGACTCTCAAAATAAACGTCTATTAATTAAACCTAATATTACGACAAGAGGCTTTGTTCTTGTCAATGAAAATGAAGAATTATTAAAGAAAATAGAAACAGCAGCTACTAATATCATTAATAATAAGTTAAAGGAAAAAAATGTTATTTTCAATGATATTAAATCACAACTAACTTCTGATTTAACAACTTACATTTTAGAACTAACCGGAAGGAAACCAATTGTATTACCAATTATACTAGATGTTAAAAAAGACCCAGAAAATAAAAATTAAAAAGCAGTGTGCTAAGTTGCACATTGCTTTTATTTTGCTTCTTCTAAAGCTCTTGTTTCTCTTACAACAGTAATTTTTATTGTTCCTGGATATTTCAAAGTTTCTTCTATTTTTTCTTTGATTTCTCGTGCTATACTATGAGCTGTCAAATCATCAACTAATTCTGGTTTTACAATCACACGTAATTCACGTCCAGCCTGCATAGCATAAGCCTTATCAACACCGTCTATATCATTAGCAACATTTTCTAAATCATTTAAACGTTTAACATAATTTTCGAGTGAATCATTTCTTGCACCAGGTCGTGATGCTGACAAGGTATCAGCAACAGCAATTAAACAAGAAATAAAACTAGTTGGTTCCGTATCACCATGATGAGAAGCAATAGAATTAATGACAACATCATCTTCACCATATTTTTTAGCTAATTCTACACCAATCATAACATGGCTACCTTCTATTTCATGATCAACTGCTTTTCCAATATCATGTAAAAGACCAGCTCGTTTTGCTAAGGTTGCATCTTCTCCTATTTCAGCTGCCAATAAGCCTGCTAATTCAGCTACTTCAATAGAATGTTGAAGGGCATTTTGAGAATAACTCGTTCTAAAATATAATCTTCCCACTAATTCAATCAAATTAGGATCCATCTTAGTAATACCTAATCTAAATAGAGCATCATTACCATATTGTAAAATTTTCTCATTCATCTCTTGACACGCTTTATCATATAATTCTTCAATTCTAGTAGGATGAATTCGACCATCCTTAATTAAATTTTCTAGTGTAACTCTAGCTATCTCACGTCGTAATGGATCAAAGCTTGATAACACTACTGCTTCTGGGGTATCATCAATAATTAAATCAACACCAGTAATTGCTTCTAAAGTTCTGATATTTCTACCTTCACGGCCAATAATTCTACCTTTCATTTCTTCATTTGGTAAAGTTACTACCGTAATAGTCTGCTCTTTTGAAATATCAGCAGCATACTTTTGCATAGCTGTGACAATATATTCTTTAGCATTTTTTTCAGCATTCAACTTAGCCTCTACTTCTTGTTCATTAATATATATCGAAACTTCTTTGGCCATTGATTCCTTTACTTTTTTCATAATCATGTCTTTAGCTTTTTCTTTACTAAAACCAGAAATATTTTCTAACATTTTTAATTGTTCATTTTTTATTTCTTCCACTTTAGCTTGTTCCATTTGAATTTCTTGTTGTTTTTGGGTTAATTTATTTTCTCTTTCATCTAGATTAGACTCTCTTTTTTGATAAAGCTCATCACGTTTATCCATATTATTTTCTCGTTGTAATAAACGTGTTTCTGTTTCTTTTAATTCTTGTTTTCTTTCACGTATATCTTTATCAGCTTCTATTTTTAATTGATGCGTCTTTTCTTTTATTTCCATTAAAGAGTCTCTTCTTAAACGCTCTGTTTCTTTTTTTGCATTTTCTAACATGGCATTTATTCTCTTAGTTGCATTATTTTCTTTAATAAAACTTATCAGTACCGTTAACCCAAAACCAATTACTAATCCAACTATTATAAGTAAAATGGAGAATAAGATTTGATTCATAAACTTCCTCCATCTAGATATATCTTTAAACTTTTCATTTAAAATATTATCTATTTATATTGTAAAGTGGAATAAATAAGTTGTCAAGGTAATAGACCTCAGTAGATCGCTAAAACATAACATCTTTTCTTTTCTTATTTTTTCTTTTGGACTTTTTATTTTATTATTTATCATTTTTATTAGAAGAAGAATTCTTTAGAGATATTCCATAATATTCTCTTACTTTTTCTTCTATTTCATCTCGTAATTCTGGATGATCTTTAAGAAGTAATTTAACATTTTCTTTTCCTTGACCTAATTTTTCACCATTATAGGCAAACCAAGATCCTGCTTTTTCCACAATACCTGCCTCTACTCCTAAATCTACAATTTCACCCTCACGAGATACACCCTCACCATACATGATATCTACAACAGCTGTTTTAAAAGGTGGTGCCACTTTGTTTTTTACTACTTTAATAGTAGTTTTATTACCAATTACTTTATCTCCTACTTTTAACTGTTCATTTCTTCTAATATCAAGTCTAATCGTAGCATAAAACTTTAAAGCTCTTCCACCTGGTGTCGTTTCTGGATTACCAAACATAACCCCTACCTTTTCACGCAATTGATTAATAAAAATAGCAATGGTATTCGTTTTATTAATAGTACCAGATAACTTACGTAACGCTTGACTCATTAATCTGGCTTGCAATCCAACATGTGCATCACCCATTTCACCATCAATTTCTGCTTGTGGTACTAATGCAGCTACCGAATCAATAACAATAATACTAACTGCTTCACTTCTTACCAATGCTTCACAAATTTCTAAAGCTTGTTCACCTGTATCTGGTTGTGATAATAAAAGCTCATTAGTATTGACTCCTAACCTCTTTGCATATACAGGATCTAATGCATGTTCAGCATCAATAAATGCTGCTCTACCACCCTCTTTTTGTACTGAGGCAATTGCCTGTAAAGCAAAAGTAGTCTTACCACTAGACTCAGGTCCATAAATTTCAATAATTCTTCCTTTAGGATAACCGCCTACCCCAAGGGCTATATCTAAACTTAAACATCCACTTGATACTACATCTAACTGCATGTGAGATGTTTCACCAAGGCACATAATAGATCCTTTACCAAATTGTTTTTCAATATCTGCCAAAACTTGTTTTAAATCTTTTCCTTTTTCATTTTTACTAGCTGTCTTGCTCATAATATCCTCCTTGCAATCTAACTCATATTTCCATTCTAAATAAAAGAAATCAAAAAGTCAAGTACTTTTTCGAACAATCGTTTGTTATTTTTTGGATAA
>CAJFVY010000064.1 GCA_904420615.1 uncultured Bacilli bacterium
ACATTGCTATCATTTTATTACTCCTATCTATTTTGGTAGTAGTTATAAAAAAATGACACTTAATTCAATTAATGAATTAAATGTCTAAACCAATTCATTTGGGTAGGCATTCAACAGAATGTTCCCTTATTAATTTATGTAAAATTTCTTTACAGATACATAATAACATAAGAATTAATTTATTGCAAGGGACTGGTTAATTTGAAATGGAAAATTGGAAATGTAGAAATAGCGAATCAAGTAGTACTTGCTCCTATGGCTGGTATTTGTAATAGTGCATATCGCAAGATTATTAAAGAGATGGGATGTGGACTAATTTATGCTGAAATGGTGAGTGATAAAGCTATTTGTTATGATAATAAGAAGACAATAGATATGCTTTATATGGAAGATGTTGAACGTCCTATAGCACAGCAGATTTTTGGTAGTGATAAAGATACTTTTGTAATAGCTGCTAAATATATAGAAGAAAATATGAAACCAGATATTATTGATATTAACATGGGATGTCCTGTTCCGAAAGTTGCATTAAGAGCTCAGGCTGGTAGTGCTTTGTTAAAAGATCCATTAAAGGTAAAAGAGATAGTAAAAGCTGTAGTAGATGCTGTAGAATGTCCAGTTACTGTTAAAATTCGTAGTGGTTGGGATAGTAATCATATTAATGCAGTGGAGATTGCTAAAGTTTGTGAAGAAGCAGGTGCTAGTGCTATATGTGTACATGCTAGAACTAGAAGTCAAGGATACTCTGGTAAAGCAGATTGGAATATTATTCGTGATGTCAAAAATAGTGTTAAAATTCCAGTAATTGGTAATGGGGACGTAACAACTCCTGAGAAAGCTAAAGAAATGTTAGATATTACTGGGTGTGATGCTGTTATGATAGGAAGAGGGGTTCTCGGGAATCCTTGGCTAATACGAAATACTGTTTTATATTTAGAGGGAAAATCATATACATTACCGACTAATGATGATAAAATAACTATGTGTATTCATCATTTAAAAATGTTAGCTGAATTAAAAGATGAACATCATGCTGTTTTAGAAATAAGAAATCATATTGCTTGGTACTTAAAAGGTATTAAAGGAAGTAATAATTTAAAAAATAAAATTTATCAAATGACTAAGCTTTATGATATACTACAAGTATTAGAGAAATTTAGGAGGGAGATAGAATGAGAAAAAAGCAAGAAGAAAGATCAGCATTGTTTACTCAAAGGCTAGTTGCATTTATTTTAGATACCATTATTTTATTCTTTGCAATTAATATAATCTCTTACTTTATACCAACAAGTGATGCAGCACTTAAATTATATGATGAGCAAAACACTATTATAGAGAATTATATTAATCAAGATATTACAATGGAAGATTATGTAAACCAAATGGTAGATTTAAGTTATGATATTGCTAGAGAAACAGGAATTATAACTATAGTATCTATTGTGGTTGTTTTGTTATACTATGTTCTTTTCCCAATTTATTGGGATGGACAGACGCCAGGGAAAAGAATGATGCGGATTAAAATCAAAAAGAGTAATGATAAAGAGCTTGGTATGAATGATATGTTATTAAGAACAATGATTACACAAGGAGCGTTTGTTAATATTGTTCTTGTTATTTTACTTTTCTTTGTTAGTAAAGACGTATATTTGAATGTTAATACGTTATTAACTACGCTACAATATTTAGTAGTAATAGTTAGTGCACTTATGATTGCTTTTTCAAAGAAACGTGAAGGATTACATGATATCATTTGTCATACAAAAGTAGTAATGGTAGAACCAATAAAGGAGGAAGTAGTATGCGAGAATTAAGCGAACAAGAATTAGTTAGACGAGAAAAAGTAGATAAAATAAGGGAAGTAGTAAACCCATATCCAGAACGTTATGAAATAACCCATACTTTAGTAGAGGCATCTAAGCTAGAAGATGGTACACAAAATGTTTCTGTGGCAGGAAGAATTGTATTTTTAAGAAAAATGGGGAAAATGAGTTTCTTAAAGCTTCAGGATATTGATGGTCAGCTTCAAGTGTCTTTTAAAATTGATATTTTAGGAGAAGATAAGTATCAATTTTTTAAGAGCTTAATAGATGTTGGAGATTATATTGGAGTAGTAGGGGAAATATTTACTACTCAAACAGGTGAAAAAACGATTAGGGCACAGGACTTTACTTTTTTAGGTAAAGCATTAAAACCATTACCAGAAAAATTCCATGGATTACAAGATCCAGAGTTATGTTATCGTAATCGTTATGTTGATTTAATTATGAATAAAGATACTAGAGAGCGTTTTAAATTACGTATTAAATTTATTAGAGAATTAAGACATTACTTAGATAATATTGGTTATTATGAAATTGAAACACCTATTTTAAATAATAAGCCAAGTGGTGCGGTTGCTAGACCATTTATTTCTCATCATAATGCTCTTGATATTGATGTATATTTACGAATAGCTCCTGAAACTTATATGAAAAGAGCTGTTTTATCAGGAATGAATAAAGTTTATGAAATAGCTAGATGTTTTCGTAATGAGGGAATGGATTCTACTCATTTACAAGATTTTACCATGATTGAAGCTTATCAAGCATATTATAATTATGAAGATAATATGAAACTAATTCGCCATATGTTACAAACGATTATTGAAAAGTTATTTGGTACTTTAGTAATTCAAGTTGGTGATAAAAAAATTGATATATCCGGTGAATGGCCACGTGTTTCATTTAGAGAATTAATTTTAAAGTATGCTGACATTGATATTGATGTTTATAATACGAAAGAAAAATTGTTAGAAGTTATTAAAGAAAGACATATTGAATTAGACAGTGAAACACCAATTGAAAATTTAGGTTATGGTAATTTAGTTGATTATCTTTATAAAAAAGTTGCACGGCCTCATATAATAGAACCTATATACTTAACATCTCATCCAATTAGTTTAAGCCCATTAGCAAGAGCAAATGATCAAAATAAGAATATTACAGATAGATTTCAACTTGTTATTAATGGTGCAGAGATTGTAAATGGCTTTAGTGAGTTGGTAGATCCAATTGAGCAAGAAAAACGATTATTAGAACAAGCTGCTTTAAAGGCTCAAGGTGATGAAGAAGCAATGGAAATGGATTATGACTATATATCTGCGATGGAATATGGAATGCCACCTATTTCTGGATGGGGAATGGGTATTGATCGCCTTTTACAATTACTTTCTAATAGTGAAAATATTAGAGATGTAGTTTTATTTCCATTAATGAGACCACTTGATAAGTAAGAAAGGAAAATTTTATGAAGAAACCACTTATTGGAATAGTGGTACGAAAAGAAATAACAAAAGATCAAAATTATTTAATTAGTAATGAAGCAATAAGGGTAGCGTTAATTGAAGAAGGAGCGCTACCTATTCTTTTATTACCTATGGGAGAAGTAGATTATAGGAAATTTGATCCTCTTGAAATTCCTTATAAAGTTGGTATGAAAGAAGATTTATATCAAATATTAGACTTGTGTGATGGTTTTATATTACCAGGAGGAACATGTTGGTATGAACTTGATGAAGAGATAATTTCTTATGCACTTAGAGAAGATAAACCCTTACTTGCTATTTGTCTTGGAATGCAAGCTCTTGGAAAAATGTTACAACCTGATATACTACCGATTGTAGATCCTACAATAGAAAATAAGACAGTGATAAATCATGATCAGCCTAATGTAGATTATGTTCACAAAGTTATGATAAAACAAGCCACTTTGCTTTATAGTATAATAGGTAAGGATATAATATTTGTGAATTCTAGACATAATTATCATATTGAAAATGTACAAGATAAATTTATATCAGCTTTTAGTGAAGATAAATTAATTGAAGGAATCGAAGTTCCAAATAAAAAATTTATTTTAGGAATACAGTGGCATCCAGAAAATTTACTTTATAAAGATGAGACATCTAAAAGGCTAATTAAATCATTTATAAAAAGCTGTGAAAAAAATAGTATTAAATAGATAAAAAAGTGATCAAATGCTTGTAAAATATAGATATTATTCGTATAATTAATATGAAAGGAGAAGAAAAATGAAAAAGTATAATGCACTAAAAATTGTTGGACTAACATTAGCTGTTTTTCTACTATTAACATGGATTTTACCAGCTGCTGTTTATCAAACTAGTTATACTGAAATAGGTAGATCACAAATGGGTATTTTTGATATTGTTTCTTATCAAGGTACAGTATTGGGATATTTTGGATATGTAGCACTATTTGTTTTAGTAGTAGGTGGATTTTATGGCGTTTTATATAAAATTGGCGCTTACCGTAAATTACTAGATAAATTAGTAGCGAGATTTAAAAATAGAGAAGCAATTTTTATTTCAATTGTTGTAATTCTATTTGCTTTCCTAACTTCATTCTGTGGTGTACAATTAGCACTTATTGCTTTTTTCCCATTTATTATATCTTTACTTTTAATGATGGGATTCAGCAAGTTGGCATCAGTAGCAGCAACAGCTGGTAGTGTAGCTATTGGTTTAATGGGAACGACATTTGCTTATAGTACAGTTCAAGTACTTAATCAATATTTAGGAATTGAACTTTCTAATAATATCATTGTAAAAATTATTATTTTAGTTCTTGGAATAGCTTTATTGATTTTGAGTATTTTATTATTAAGCAAAAAGGCGACAAGAAAAGAAGAAAAGGATAAAAATGAATTTATTCCTGCTACAGTAAAAGGAGCTAAAGTAAAAAGAGTTTGGCCACTTATTGTAACACTAGATGTTATAGCTTTAATTATTATTTTAAGTTTTATTTCATGGACTGGTGCTTTCAATGTTGATATATTTACAAATGCAACAAATGCAGTAACAGAATTTGAATTATTTGGTTTTCCAATATTTGCTAAAATACTAGGAACATTTTCAGCATTTGGTAATTGGACATTAACTGAAATAACAACTTTATTATTAATTGCTATAGTTGCATTAAAGTTCATTTACAAAATCAAATGGGACGATGTTATTAGTGGTTTTGGAACAGGCTTGAAAAAAGCTATTATACCAGCAGTTATAGTTTTAATTATCTATACTTGTTTAGTATTGACAACATATAATCCTTTCCAATTATTTATTTATAATGCATTATTAAATATGACAAAAGGATTCAATGTCTTTACTACAAGTTTGGTAGTAGTTTTATCAAGTTTATTTAATGGAGATCCATTATATGCTTTCTATAGTGTAATTCCATATTTTATCAGTGTTGTTACAGATAGTTCTGTATATGGTTTAGTTGCAGTGATCTTCCAATCTATTTATGGTGTTGTAACTTTAATTGCACCAACGAGTATACCACTTATGATCACATTAGCTTATCTAAAAGTTCCATATCAAAACTGGTTTAAATATATATGGAAATTACTATTAGCTTTAATTGTTGTATTATTTATTATCTTTACAATTTTATTGCTAATATAAAAAAGGGGCTGTAACGAAATAAAATAATTTTGTTTCAGTCTTTTTTCTTTTTTTGTTTTGGAAATGGAAACATTTCTTTTTTTAA
>CAJFVY010000065.1 GCA_904420615.1 uncultured Bacilli bacterium
AACTCCTTTATTTTATTGTTATTTATAGGTATATTATACCACGAGTTCTTTCATTTTTTTTATTTTCCGATAAATTTAGACTCCGTCTTTCTTTTTTTTACGTTGATATTTTAATAAAACCTATGCTATAATTACAAAGAAAAAGAAAGGACTGGTTATATGATAGAACGTCTTGAGGCAACAGAAAAAAAATATATAGATTTACAACAAGAACTTATGAGTGAAGAAGTATTAAAAGATGTTAATAAAACAAGAGAATTATCAAAAGAATTGGCAAATTTAGAAGAAGTCGTAACGGTATATCGTGAATATAAAAAAGTCTTAGAAGATATAAATGCTACTCGAGAAATGTTAGATGATGATGAATTAAAAGAGATGGCTAAAGAAGAATTAAAAGGATTAGAGGAAAAGAAAGAAAAGCTAGAACACGATTTAGAAATCTTATTAATTCCTAAAGACCCTAATGATGATAAGAATGTTATTGTAGAAATAAGAGGAGCAGCAGGTGGGGATGAAGCTAATATTTTTGCTGGTGATTTGTTTAGGATGTATTCTAAGTATGCTGAAAAAGAAGGATTCAAAATTGAATTAATTGACGCTGAAGAAGGAACCGCAGGTGGATTTAGTCAAATAGAATTTATGGTAAAAGGTCATGGTGCTTATTCGAAATTAAAATATGAGAGTGGATCTCATAGAGTACAAAGAGTACCAGTAACAGAAAGTAATGGTAGAATTCAAACATCTACCGCTACCGTTTTAGTAATGCCAGAAGCAGAGGATGTAAATATTACGATTGATCCAAAAGATTTAAGAATTGATATCTATCGTTCTAGTGGTTGTGGTGGCCAAGGTGTCAATACGACAGATAGTGCTGTTAGAATAACTCATTTACCTACTAATACTGTAGTAACTTGTCAAAATGAAAGAAGTCAAATTCAAAATAAAGAACAGGCTATGAAAGTATTAAAAGCAAGGCTTTATGAACAAGAATTACGTAAAAAAGAAGAAGAACTAGGAGAATCAAGAAGAAATAAAATAGGTACTGGAGATCGAGCAGAAAAGATAAGAACTTATAACTATCCTCAAAATAGAGTAACAGATCATCGTATCGGATTTACTACTAATAATCTTGATCGAGTTATGAATGGAGACTTATCAGAAATTATAGAAGCTCTTATTATGGAAGATCAACGTCGTAAATTAGTAGGAGAAGAAGAGTGAGCGTTGAAGAATTAATTGTATATGGAAAAAGTAAAGTAACTAGTACACATGCCAAAATGTTATTAGCAGACATCCTAAATGTAAATCCTCTTGAACTATTAACTATCCTTGATAAACAAGTAGAAAAAGAAAAAATCGAACTTTATAAAAAAGAATTAGAAGCACTTCAAAATAATAAACCAATTCAATATGTTATAGGCCATGTGAATTTTTATGGTAATCCATTCTTTGTTACTGAAGATGTATTAATACCGCGTTTTGAAACAGAAGAATTAGTAGAAAAGGTTTTGGAATATAGTAAACAATTTATGAAAGAAAACTTATCCATCCTTGATTTGGGATGTGGTAGTGGTATTATTGGGCTTACATTAAAGCAGAAATTACCTAATTCTATAGTAACGATGGTTGATATCAGTGAAAAAGCATTAGAAATAACAAGAAAGAATGCTCTTAATTTAGGATTAGATGTAAAGGTAATAAAAAGTGATTGGTTTAAAGATATTCCTTTACAAACATATGATATTATAGTATCCAATCCACCTTATATTAGGACTAATGAAGAAATTGATCCTTTAGTCTCAAAAAATGAACCAGCCTTAGCTTTATATGGTGGAGTAGATGGTTTAGATTGTTATCGATCTATTTTAAAAGATATTAAGAAATATAGTTCTAATAATACATTAATTGCTTTTGAAATTGGTTATTTGCAAAAAGAATTATTAACAGAAATTGTGGAAAAAGTTTTTCCTAGCAGGGAAATTATAGTGAAAAAAGATTTGCAAGGTCGAAATAGAATGTTATTTGTCTTACCAAAATTTGTTTAAAAAGTAAAGTAATCACCCATTAGTAAAGTAGAAGAAAGGTGATTATTTTTATGAAGAAAATACTTATATTAATAACTTTAATTTTAGTTAGTCTTACGGGTTTTAAACAAAGCGATAATGATGAGGTAATTATACCAGATGAAGCAATTAGATTCCGAGTAGTAGCGGCCTCTAATAGTGAAGAAGATCAACAAATTAAAACACAAGTAAAAGATGCATTGCAAGTTGAAATAGAGAATGTATTAAGTACTAGTAAAGATTTAAATGAGACAAGAACAATTTTAAAGAATAATATAAATTACTTTGAAGATGTAGTAAAAAGAACATTACTAACTAATAAGAATATGAGTGATTATAAAATACACTATGGTTTAAATTATTTTCCCAAGAAAGAATATAAGGGAGTAATTTATGAAGAAGGATATTATGAGTCACTCGTAGTAACATTAGGAAATGGTAATGGTGATAATTGGTGGTGTGTATTATTTCCACCATTATGCTTATTAGAAGCACAAGAGACAGATACGCAAGATGTAGAATATAAGTTTTTCGTTCAAGATTTAATTGATAAATATATGAAAGAATAGTCTAATTATGATCCTTCTAGAATAGAGTTATCTAGGAGGCTTTTTATGGAATTGTTACAAATAATCTTAATTGGCCTAAGCTTAAGTATGGATGCCTTTTCTTTGGCATTAGTTTATGGTACAACAAATTTAGATAAAAAAATGATTAGATTTTTAAGTATTTTAGTAGGAGTTTTTCATTTTATTATGCCATTTATTGGAAGTATATTAGGATTAATTATCATTCAAACTTTAATTCCTAATCCAGATAAATTAGTAGGTATTATTTTTATTGTCTTGAGTATCGAAATGCTTCTTAGTGCTAAAAACTTAGATACTAAAGTTCAAGTAATAAAAAGTATTTCACAATCCTTTTTATTTGCTTTTTCAGTTAGTTTAGATAGTTTTTCAGTAGGAATTGGTTTAGGATCCGCAGGAGTTAATATTATTTTATGTGGAGTTATTTTTTCCATAATAAGTGCTACTTTTACTTTATTAGGACTAAAACTAGGGAAGCATTTAGCTCTAAAATATGGACGAATTGCTAATGTTGTAGGAAGTATATTATTACTATTTTTAGGATTAGAATATTTTTTTCAAATTTAAGTATAAAAAATTAAATAGCAGATCATATTATTATTGGAGGGAATTATGAAAAAAAATCAAAGAAAAAATCAATATCAAAATCAAAACTTAAAGAATACAGCACAAAAAGTAAATCAACATGAAGTAAATCCAATTGGAGCAACTTTAGATGAACAAAATGATAATAATAACCAAAAGGAAAGTAATGAAAGCCATACTGAATAGATGGCTTTTTCTTGTACGATGACTTAAATGTAATTAATATTTTTGTTATAGATTTAATCACTATATTTATTTCATATGATAAGAAATATTTGATTTTTTATATTTTTGTGAAGTCATAATACTAAGTGATTTGTTTTAAGAATGATATATTGAATAATTTAGTAAGAAATTAAGTATTTAATCAATCTTTTGCATATAGAGAATTATTAGAATTATATGGTGTGATGGTATCTTTAGATAATTTTGATGTTGATACTATGGTGGATCAAGTAGCTCAATATCAATATAAATTCTCTTATGATGAAACAAGACATAATTATTATTTAGTATTAATTCAAAAGATTAAATAAGAAAAGCACAAGATGCTTGACGGAGTCTAAATTTATCGGAAAGCGAAGTTAATAGTTGATAATATTATATAATGCCTTAGAAACATTAGAACTAGAATGCAAG
>CAJFVY010000066.1 GCA_904420615.1 uncultured Bacilli bacterium
AACTCCTTTATTTTATTGTTATTTATAGGTATATTATACCACGAGTTCTTTCATTTTTTTTATTTTCCGATAAATTTAGACTCCGTCAGATGCTTTTTTCTTTTGACAAAAAAGCTATTATTGCTTATCATTATATATAAGGTGATATTATGCTAGTAAATTTTAATGAGATGTTACAAGATGCAAAAAAAAATAAGTATGCAATAGCTCATTTTAATATTAATAATTTAGAGTGGGCTAAGTATATTTTAGAAGAGGTGAATGATCTTTCTTGTCCCGTTATTTTAGGAGTAAGCGAAGGAGCAGCAAGATATATGGGTGGTTTTATTGTTGTTTCTAAATTAGTAGAAGGATTAATGGAATCCTTAAATATAAGGGTACCTGTTTGTCTTCATTTAGATCATGGTAGTAGTTTTGAAAGTTGCAAAGCAGCTATTGATGCAGGATTTTCTTCTGTAATGATTGATGCTAGTCGTCATGAGCTAGATGTTAATGTAAATATTACTAAAAAGGTTGTAGATTATGCTCATCAGTATAATGTTAGTGTAGAAGCAGAAGTAGGTCATATTGGAGGAGATGCTGATAATATTTATGGAGATAAGTATATGGCTACTCTAGATGATTGTCTTGCTCTTGCTAAAACAGGTATAGATGCCATTGCTCCTGCTCTTGGATCTGTTCATGGTTTATATCATGGAAAACCAAACTTAAATTTTGAGCGGATGCAACAAATTAAAGAGGCTTTAGAAATACCCCTAGTATTACACGGTGGAACTGGTATTCCATATCCTGATATTAAAAAAGCCATTGCTTGTGGTATTAGTAAAATTAATATTAATACAGAATTACAAGTAGTTTGGCATGATGCTGTAGTAGAATTTATTCATGATCATGAAGATGTCTATGATCCAAGAAAAGTAATTAGTAGTGGAGAAAAAGCCATGAAACAAAAAATAAAAGAATTAATTATGATTTTCAATACGCCATTAGGTAACAAAAATGAAGAAAGTAATATAATATAGCGAAAGAGAGTAAAAGTTTATGAAGATGTTAGAAGTAACAGGTGGGAACACCTTATCTGGTTGTATTAGAATTAGTGGAGCAAAAAATAGTGCTGTAGCTCTTATACCAGCAGCTATTTTATCAGATGAAGAAGTAACTATTTGTAATGTACCAGACATTACTGATACAACAGCATTATGTGAAATATTAGATTATTTAGGGGTTTCTGTCAAAAGAGCTAGTGAAACCATGATTATTAATGCTCAAAATATTGAGAATAAAGAAATACCTGAAAAAATGGCTAAGAAATTACGTGCTTCCTATTATTTTATGGGAGCTTTACTAGGCAAGTATAAAAAGGTGACTATGGCTCTTCCTGGGGGATGTTCTATTGGTAGTAGACCTATTAATCTTCACCTAAAGGGATTTGAAGCTTTGGGTGCTAAAATAACAATGGAAAATAATGTATATACAGTTGAAGCTAATGAATTAAAGGGAGCAAATATCTATTTAGATTTTGCCAGTGTGGGGGCAACTATAAATATTATGTTAGCAGCTGTAAAAGCAAAAGGAACAACTATTATTGAAAATGCTGCTAAAGAACCAGAAATTGTAAATGTTGCTACTCTTTTAAATAATATGGGAGCTAAGATTCGTGGAGCAGGTACTAGTACTATTGAAATTAAAGGTACGGATCATTTAGGAACTTGTTTCCATGAGGTAATCCCTGACCGAATTGAAGCTGGAACTTATGTCATTATGGGGGCTGCCTGTGGCCAGTGTTTAAAAATTGATAATATTATTCCTGAACACTTAGAGTCTTTAACTAGTAAGCTAGAAGAAATGGGAGCATTTTTAGATATAGGGGCAGACTATATTATTGTTAGTAAAGGTGAACATTATAAAGGAATCCATGTAAAAACTCAAACATATCCAGGTTTTCCAACAGATTTACAACAACCCTTAACATCTCTGTTGACTTTATGCAAAGGAACTAGCAAGATAGAAGAAACAATTTATGAAAACCGTTTCATGCATATCCCATATTTAAATCAAATGGGAGCCGATATTAAAATTAAGAATCAAACTGCTACTATTATTGGTCCTAGTAAATTAGTAGGAACAGACGTTGTGGCAACAGATCTTAGAGCTGGTGCATCTTTAGTGATAGCAGCCCTAATGGCTGAAGGCAAAACTAAAATTAGTAGTATAGAGCATTTATTACGTGGTTATGAAAATATTGTTGAAAAATTAAAAAGTGTTGGTGCTAAAGTAGAAATTAAAGAAATATAATATATTGATCTTTAATTTTTTATTTTGGAAGTGATTCGTATGAAACACAAAAAAATTATCTTTTTAATTTTCTTATGTATTATTATCTATTTAATCTATAGTTTTTTTCATGATGATAAAATATCCTATATAGCAATAGGAGACTCTTTGAGTGCAGGAGTTAATTCTTATGGAGAAAAAGGATATGGTTATAGTGATTATGTAGCGGATTATTTACGAAAAAATGATAAACTTCGTAACTATTATAATGGTTTCGCTACACCAGGTTATCGTATTTCTGATTTAAAAAATCAAATAGTAACCAATCAGACCTTAGAATATAATAATAGCTTTGTATCTTTAAAGAAAAGTTTACGAGAATCTAGTTTAGTTACAGTTTCTATTGGTGGAAATGATTTGCTTTCTAATATTAGTTTATCCACGAGTTCTGTGGAAACTTTAGATGATGATGAACTAATTGAAATTATTGATCAAATGGTTATAGATTTAGATGACTTATTAAAAGAAATTAGAAAGTATGCTAAAAGAGAAGTAGTATTACTAGGATATTATAATACTTTACATGATTCAGCACATAATATAAAACGAACATTTGCTTATCTAGATAGTAAAACAAATGAAGTATGTAAAAAATATGATGTTACTTATATTAGTCTTTATAGTTTATTTGAGAACAATGAAGACTTTTTACCTAATCCTACCAATATTCATCCTAATACAGCAGGGTATGAAGCAATAGCAAATAAAATTATTAAAACTTTAAATAATATATAAAGTTATGTTATTATATTATTAGATAATATTAGTTAGTATTTATGTATTAAAATTACTATTTTGATAAGATAATTATATGAGGAGAATATGATGAAAGAATATTTGTTTACAAGTGAAAGTGTAACAGAAGGACATCCTGATAAAGTATGTGATAAAATTAGTGATAAGATATTAGATGAAGCTTTAAAAGTAGATCCTGATAGTCATATGGCAGTCGAAGTAACAATTAAAGATAATCTTGTTTTTATTTATGGAGAAGCAAATACTAAAGCTAATTTAGATTACGAGAAAATTGCTAATTGGGTATTAAATGATATAGGATATCATGAACAATATCAGTTTTTAATAAAGATTTCTAAACAATCAGAAGAAATTAATGAGGCTGTTGTTAAAGAAGATCAAAAAATAGGTGCAGGAGATCAAGGAATTATGTTTGGTTATGCCTGTGATGAGACTGAAAATTATATGCCACTTCCGATTGTTTTAGCCCATAAATTAGCATATCAATTAACTTTAGTAAGAAAAAATGATCCTAATACCTTTTTATTACCAGATGGTAAGAGTCAAGTCACTGTTCTTTATCAAAATGATAAGCCAGTCAAGGTAACTACCATTGTATTGGCAGCTCAACATAAAAAAGAAGTATCTTCAGAGGAACTTAAAAGTTTTTTAGTTAAAAATGTTATTGAAAAAGTAATTCCAAAAGAGTTGATTGACTCTGATACTGAAATTATTATTAATGGTGCTGGTTCTTTTACTATTGGTGGACCTTATGGAGATAGTGGTACTACTGGAAGAAAAATTGTTGTAGATAGTTATGGTGGAATGGCTCGTGTTGGTGGTGGCTGTTTTAGTAGTAAAGATCCCAGTAAGGTAGATCGTACGGCAGCTTATTATGCACGTTATGTAGCGCGTAATATTATTTCTCATCAGCTTGCTCATAGGGTGGAAATTGGTTTAGCATATGTAATTGGAAAAGAAAAACCAGTAAGTATTTTTATTGATACATTTGGTACTGAAATAGTACCACTGAAAGAAATATATGATTATGTATATCATAATTTTGACTTTTCAGTTACTAATATGATTGAAGAATTAGATTTGAAAAGACCAATTTATTATGATTTAGCAGCCTATGGCCATTTTGGTAGAAAAGGTTATTCATTTGAATGGGATAAAAAATAAAATTACTACTGATATGAATGTAGTAATTTTTTAGTAAATATTCTTTTATCTCTCCAATCAAATAATATATTTGCATGTTCTAAAGAAACCATCGCTGTAATAAAAGCTAAGTTTTTATCAGGAGGTAATGTAATATGATGAAAATCATTAGGTAGTATGCCTAATCTTTCTGCAGAATTTGAAAATAATTTTTCATCAGGTGTATCAAAATAAACAGCAAAGTTATTTTGACAAAAAGGATCTATTGAATATATTACTTTGCTATTTTGTATAATCTGATTACTAGAATCTAAATCATAGTAGTTGATAGTACAAAATCCATTTTGATTAGAATATTTTAATTTCGAATTATAACTCATAGTGTATGTTGTTCCATCTTCTTGATAAGAAATTCCTTTTATTTGATAGTCATTTCCCATTCTTTTACAATTAATAATCATATTATAATTTGAAATTGTTAAATGAGAATTATTTCCTTTATGATAATATTCTATTTTCTTATCATTTGTAGTAGTAAAAATAGCTCTATTAGAGACTTTAGAAAATCCATTTATATTTATTTCATCATTTGTTTCTTTTAAGTATTTTTCGATAAAGTCAATTGTTTGTGTTGGAATAGAATATTTTTCTTTTAATAATTTTTTTATATCCATAGGATGTCACCTCTTAGCTATAGAATATAAAGAAATAAATTTTATGTCAATAAATACTGTCAATAGTATTTGAAAATGTCTCAAAAAAATTTAAACATTAACGGGAAAATATTCTCGTTTTTGTTTGTAATTTTATACCTTTC
>CAJFVY010000067.1 GCA_904420615.1 uncultured Bacilli bacterium
GTTGTAATCAACATATAATCAGTAGGATTTAAATCAAATTGTATAATTAAAAAATAACCTAAACATTGAGAAATGGGCCCCATAATTAATACTAATAATTCTTCTTTTAAAGGCTTATTGATATCAGCAGAAAACTTAGCTATCCCCCCAAAGGGATAAAAATAGATCTTATCAGTTTCCCATTTAAGAAAATACGCTGTAAAAAAATGACCACATTCATGAATCAATAACAAACTAATACAAAAAACTACAATTAAAAAATTTCCCATTAAAATAGCAAGTAAAAGAACAATATAACAACTAAAGTGTATTTCAATCTTATGTAAGATATTCTTTATAATTAACAAAGTTTCCTTCCTTTTGAAAAGCTACATAAAGCGTGTTATCAACAACTTCTCCTAATAAAGCTCCTTGTTCTACATAATCATACATTTTTACATTTACAGTATCAACATTACCATACCATACATCTACTCCATCTAATTGTTGGACAATCACTGTTTTACCATAATTTTCCTTTTCACCAATAAATACTACAATACCACTATTGATATTAGGAATCATATAATTACTTGTAACACTTAAAGCTACACCATCATGATAAACGCTTTGACTATCATAGGTTAATTTTTCAGAAAAAACAGCTTGGTCATCTTTTGATGACGTATCTGTTAATGTAGAACCAAAGTACTTTTGGTATAATTCTTTTACCTTAGCAAATGGAAAAGATTCAGTATAAACATGTTGATTAAAAAGACTCTTAAATTCTGGGCTTAATTTAAATGAAATTAATAAAGCTAAACTTATAATAGCAGTAATTAAAACTTTATTAATAAATATAATTACTTTTTTCTTTATCTTTACGTTACTGTTTAAGTTAATAGATTGATGATGTTGTTTCATAGTTTTTTGTTTTAGAAATTTTGATTCGATCATTTTTTTCACCTATTCATTTATATGCTTTTAGAAAGAAAAATAGGACATAAAGCAAAAAAAAGACATTAGTTTAAATGTCTCTTATGAAAATAGCGATAAAATATAAAATATAAGCTTTCCCCATATAAAATATTTAAGAGTAAGTAATGAGTAATCTGATAAATAATTGCATCTATATCAAGTGGTACAACATTGAATATGTAAATAAATAAATCATAAATAAGAAAATAACTACATAATAAGATAATAATAAAAATTAAGTTAGTAAACCAATTCAATTCAAATTTAGAGTTTAATAATACGACTAATAATCCTATTAAAAGAAAATAAATAGCATTAGCAAAAAATAAATTAGTGTAAAATAAATCATATAAGAATCCTAATATAGTAACAACACATAAATATTTTTTTATATCTTTTTTAAATGCTGGAAATACAATGATAATGCTAACTAAAGTAAAAAATGGTGTAAATAAAGAAAGATCATTTACCATATATGGTAAAAAATTACTAATTATTCCATCTACTAAAAATGAAAAAATAAGAATACTATATGTTATTATCATTAGGAACTCGCCTCTTTCAATACAGTAACATAATGTATACTATTAAAGTCTTGATTTATTTTTATCCCTAAAGTCTTACTTAATCCATAACGGTCATTAGAAATGGTTTCCACAACACCTATATATATACCGCGGGGATACATTCCTCCTAAGCCACTAGTAGTTACTGTATCACCGACATTAATAATTGCCTCACTATCCACTTCAGTTACTTGAATTAATCCTGTCTCGTGATCATAACCAGACAAGATAGCATTAATATCACCATTTGAAGTTGCAATAGAAACAGATACCTTATTATTAACATCATTTGCTGTAATTAGTTTTACTTCACTAGAAGTATTTGTTACCTTCTCTAATTTTCCAATTAACCCATTCTTAGTAATTACTATCATATTTTCCTTTAATCCATCATTTTTACCTTTATCTATCGTTAATACTTGATACCAATAACTTCTGTTACGACTAATTACAGTAGCATTTACTGATTCATAATTAGTTAATGTTTGATTTAAATCTAATGCATCACGTAACTCTTCTATTTCTTTTTCTAGTTCTACATTTAAGTTTTTTTGAATCTGATAACTTTCGCTAGCATCTTCTCCTTTATCAGGAGTTAATGCCGTAAAAGGAAACATTACTATTTTTTGAATCGTAACTGCAGCATCTTTTAAAAATTCTTCAATAAAAGTTTGTTTACGATTAGAGGTAAGAGAATAAAA
>CAJFVY010000068.1 GCA_904420615.1 uncultured Bacilli bacterium
CATCTTCTAAATTAAAGATAGCACATCTTAAGGCACAAGAATCAACTTCTTTCAAGAATACATATTGATTTGACAAACTCTTCAATTCTTTACACAAATCATATGACTTTTTTATTCCATTTTTTTGACAGGAAAGAAAATAATTATAAACAAAGCGAACACAACCAAATGTCTTATGAATCAATCTTTGTTGTTCTAACGTTGGATATAATCTAAAATGATAAGCTCGATATTCTTTCATAAGACAGGATCACCTCGTTTGTAGTATCATACAATCATCAAAACAAATGTTTGTCAATTACTATTTCCATTTTTTGTATAACTTTCCTATTATATAAAAAAAGAAGAAGTTATTTACTTCTTTCCTCTTTAAACTTTAAAATTTACTAACTCTATAATCATAAACTTCATTATCATAGCCATTAATTCCAGAAACTTCAACATCTTGCATTTTTCCGGCTTTAAGAGTAGGAACAGTAAAATATCTTGTAACAATTGTTTGTCCTTCTTGGTTTAAAATTTCCAACATATATGTACTGTTATCTTCAAAATCTTTATTACTATAGATATCAAAAGTGAAAGTAGCATTAATTTCATCATTTGATACAACTGTAAAATCAATTATACAAAAGTTATCAAAGCAATGTTCTTTACTCAAATTTTCATTTGTAAAATGAAACTCTTGTTGATTCATATTATCTTCTTCTTTTGAATAATTGTCATTTTCTACTGTTGAGTCATTGGTTATTTTATTTTTCTGTAATTGATTAAAGATAAGAAATAAACCAACAGCAATCAAAACAATTCCAACTATACTAATTAACAGGAATATTATTTGTTTTACTTTTTTCATATTGTATCTTCTCCTAGTTCAAATTTTAACGATTAGTACATCTACTCTCTTGTAAATCTTTAATATTACTACTAACCAATTGTTTATGATCTAATCCACAAGCACCACTAGGGCCATCTGATAATTGTCCAAGATTTCCTGCTTCATCGACTGCCTGCACCGCTACACACCAATCAATCATATAACGATTATAAAAAGAATTATATGTATCTAAGCTCATATTTAAATTATAATTATAGGTATTATTATCAATATAAGTTTTTTGATTAATTCCTCTTTTTAAATAATAAATTGCTAAAGAACCATTTTGTAAAGGTGCATTACAAGTAGCACCGTGGTTACAAGAAAATGATATGGTATCATCTATTCCATTAGATACGTGATATGTGGGTGATAAAACGATTCGAATTGCTTCAATACCACTATCATTGTCATAACTTTTTATATTAGAAAAATCCACAGAAAATGTTCTGTTTTTAAAAGAAACTGTATTATCAATGTTAACCCAACATTGGGAACTAGGAGTAGATGTAGCGACAGCATCTAAATCGCCATGATAATAATAACTATAATCTTGTACTACAGGATCTACTCTATCTACTTTAACTTCTGTTGAAACGCTAGCCGAACACAAGGAATCATCAGTATCATTTAAACAAACTCTAAACTGGCATGTTGTATTCATTACCGTATTGTCAGCAGTTGTAATACTATGAGTAACTTTAGCTTTTTTAGCACTATTACTAATATTTTTCCACCCATCTCCGCAATTTACTTGCCATCTACTAATATAATCTTCATCATCACTTTCAGGTTCCAAATTCGTCTTTTCAGCATTTGTCCATCCCTCATCACGATCAATAGTAGGAGAATCCAAAACCACAGCATAAACTTTTGTATCTACTTCACAATAGTTACCAGATAAATCATATGTTCTTAATAAACCTCTATTATAACCTAACCCTTTCATAGTAACAATATTATTGTTAATTGTACTCTTATTATATTCTTGAGGTTCATTAGTAAGCCATGATTTTTCATACCATTCACTACTTGAAACATCACTAGAATAATGAATTTGAAAACGAACATCTGTTAAATTATCATCTCTATCTTCAGCTGTGAGGCCACAATCAGGAGGAGTATTATCTATTTCTACATCTGGACTACTTTTTACTGTCGTATTTCCATTACTATCTGTAACTTCTATTGTAAGAATATAGCGACCATCCTCTGCTATAGTAGATGCTCCTTCTGGACGAACTGTTATATTTCCTGTCATTTCATTTTGTCCGTTTCCTGATATTACAGCACTTTGAAAATAATCTGAATTTTGTCCTTCTTTTCTAATACTATATTGATATGATGATATAGTACCGTTTTTAGATGTTAAAGTAAAATTAAACTGTAAAACTTTATTACCATTTTGTAATTCACTAACTGTCTTTGACTCTTCTTTATAAATTCGATAACCGACATCCCCCGTTAAACTACTTCTAATAGTTACCCCTGGAACACTATTATTAGGATCAATTGTTTGATCTTTGGTTTGATAAGAATCACATATTAACGAAACTTCATATTGATACTCTTTGTCACTTACTTTTAATACTTTTACTTCACTATTTTCTAGATCACATAATTCATTTTCATAACTCATTACTTCATCAATATAATCTAGACTAACTAAAGTCTGAACAGTAACACTAACAACTTCACCAATATTCTTAGGCAATCTACTACGATAATCAGCAAAATATTCTTGAGCTGCCAGAATAAGCATATCTTCTTGGCTATTATAATATTCCTCCCTACTTCTTTCTGTTAAATTTGAAAAAGACAAAATCACAAGAGTTGTCAAGATACCTAATATAACAATTACAGCTAGTAATTCGACCATAGTAAAGCCTCGTTTAGATGGTTCAATATAAACTTTTCTTCTGCAAAAACGAACTTTTTTTTGACCTTTTTTAGTCATCTTCATCCCTCTTACTCTTATTCTTATCTTATTATAAGAATAACAAAATAAACATTTTTTTTCAATCTATTCCGACTTTTTATGCAAAAAAGATAAATATTTGATATAATAATGAAACAGGTGGAAAACAAAGATGAAAAATGAATTTATATATAGTGATGATAATAAACGTTATCATACATTGAATTACTTTTATAAACAAAAATTCCATACTAAAGTATGCAAAGTGAGCTTAAATGCCGGCTTCACATGTCCTAATATAGATGGCAAAGTAGGCTTTGGAGGTTGTATTTATTGTTCTAAATTAGGTAGTGGTGAATTTGGGGGTAATCCCTTAGATCCTCTTGAAGTGCAGTTTGAAAAAGGAAAAAGAATGATGCAAAGAAAATGGCCAAATGCTAAATTCATTGCCTATTTTCAAGCACATAGTAATACTTATGGTACAATTGAGAAATTAAAAGAAACCTTCGAACCATTTATTAATAAAAAAGATGTAGTAGGTATTGCGATTGCTACAAGAAGTGATTGTATTTCAGATGAATGTTTAGAATATCTAGAGAGCATTAATCAAAGAACATTTCTCATGGTGGAACTAGGCTTACAAACCATTCATTCACAAACAGCTAAATTATTAAATCGTTGTTCATCGCTTAACTCTTTTGAACAAGTAATAAAGAAACTTAGATCTAAAAATATTCATGTTGTTGTCCACATTATCAATTCTTTACCATATGAAACAGAAAAAATGATGCTGGAAACTGTTCAATATGTAAATAAACTTGATATTCAAGGTGTTAAAATTCATATGTTAAACATCTTAAAAGATACTCCCTTAGAACAATTATATAAAAAAAGGCCATTTTCTTTATTAACTAGAGATGAATATGTTAAAATAGTTGTAAAACAACTAGAATATTTACGCAAAGAAATTATTATTCATCGCTTAACAGGAGAATTCGGAGAAGATGAACTTTTAGCACCTAAATGGGTATTAAAAAAAGTTATTGTATTAAATGAAATCGATAAGTATATGAGTAAAAATAACCTTTATCAAGGAGATTTATGCAAGGAGGAAAAATATGAAAAATCTAAAAATTAAAGTATTGGCTTTTGCTCAAGCATCTGCTATTTTTCTATTAACAGGATGCTCATTAACTACTGATAGTACTAAAGATTATACTAATACCACCACTAGCTCTATAACTGCTAATAGTTCTATGCTAGAAAACGGAGAAAATATAGATAATACATCCAGTATAACTAATAACACATCTGAAACGGATTCCACTGTAGAGCAAGAAAATGACACTTCAAATGAATTTAATTATTTTGAAAGCGAAAAACAAGAAGTAATAAACTTAATAGATGAAAATAAATTAGATCAGTTAAAAGAAAGAGGAAAAGAATTATTTACTACAGCAGTTGATTTCCTTTTTTATGGAGATGAATATAAGGGATATACATTTGACGAATTAACGGATAAAGCAAAAGAAATAACTTTTGATAATATTAAAATTATAGATGGTTTAATCATGAGTGTTATACCAAATTATAAAGAAAGTTTAGGAGAAAAATACAATATTGTAAAAGATTTTACTAGTGAAAGTTATCAAAATGTTTTAAATTATATAAGAGAAACCATCGGTGATGATGCTTATAATGCAATTACAGATACAAAAAATGAAGTAAAAGATACCGTTACAAGTTTTGCTGAAGAAACTGGAGATAAAATCAAAGTTAACGTAAAGAGTTGGTATGAAAATTTAAAAGAGAACTAATTTTCCTTGTCTTACTAATCTATTATCGTATATAATGATAATAGAAGGTGATATGTGATATGTATATGGAAAAAAAGGTAAGAATTATTACAGTCAGCACTTTGGCTGCTCTTGGAATTTTTTGTATTTCATCAGGAATTATGTACTCTTCATTATTAAATAATAACACAGAGGAAACTGTATTAGTCGTTGTACAACAAAGACAAATTAGTAATGATGAACCAGATATTGAACCTAAAAATTTAGAAATTGAGGCGAACACACCATTAAGTATTAAAATTATAGATTATTTAAATGTTGCTGTTAGCGATGAGGTACTAGCTAATCTAACTCTTGATACTAGTAATGTTAATGTTACTGTTCCTGGTACTTATCAATACACCATTACTTATAATAATAAATCATATGCAGGTACAATCGTAGTAAAAGAACCTACGCCCACTGCTATAACTCAAACTATTACATTGAAATCATTAAATATTAAAATTGGTACTACATTATCAAACGACATTTCTGCTTATGTAACTGAAAGTTTAACGGACGATATAAAAGCTCAAATGAGATTAGATATAAGTAAAGTTAATCCATTAATTGCAGGAAATTATCAATATACTATAACCTATAACAATAGTATTTATACAGGTACTATTACAGTAACAGAAGATCAACCTACTTTAGATAATAATACTAATAATAGCGATAACACTACTACTGATACTACAACTACAAATCAAACGGATACCACTACAGGAGATAATACACAAGAATCTGTTACTACAATAGAATAAAAAAAGAACTTTTTCAAGTTCTTATTCTTTATCAATTCTTTAAAGAATTGATTACTACTATTTATTTAATTTATACTAATTTTTATTTTCTGTTATAAGAGTCACTTTCATCAATTCTATTTATTAATGTGGAAGAATCGTCACTTAACAAATAAATTCTATTCATTTCTGATTCACTATTATAAATATGATCAATATAGCTTAAATATATTGCATTCTCACCCATCCTAGGCCACCATGTACAATTTGTTACATATTTCGAATCATCTTGTGTATAGGTAATCATACACGTCCCATCTTCATTTAATACCATTTCTTGATAATCTTTAATCCAACTTCCTATAAACTTTTCCTTTTCTGTAACAAGTTCTTCATTAGCTTTTTTTATCTGTTCTTTTTCCTGACTTGCAAAGTTTTCATCATCTTCATATTTATAATAATATTTTCTTGATTCATCCGGTAGAATGGTTTGCAAGTAATAAACTTGACCATTTTCATCTCTTTCTATCCTATATAAAACACTTGACTTTGTTTGATTATCAGCACTCTCTCCAAAACTATACAACAACATTACATAATCATAACTATCTGAATTAGTTATAATATAATTACATGGACCGAAAAAATAATCTGTCATATAATTCCATTTGGCATTTGGATCATTTGGTGCCCAACTATAACTACTTTCGCTTAATTGTTTATTGTCTCCGACCTCACAAGTTAAATCATCATATAAATAAATTGTATGATACATTGGAAATGAAGTTACATCAAAATAAGCAGTTGCCGAACCATTTAATGGCTCGTTTTCTTTTTCATCTGTAATATCCTCTTGATTAATATTATCTGTTTTATTGTTATCTGTTGGTAAAGGATCAAAAAAAATATAATTTAAATAAAACAATTCAAATATACTTATTATTACAAGAATAATGATAATGTACTTTTTTTTAAAAAAATTACCTCTTTTTTTCTTCATTATTTTAAATATCCTTTCCTTTAAATATTAATTAAAATAATCCAGAATTATTTGTATTTTACTAACATAGCAGTCCATAAATAGCATAGCTCGCATATGCATTCATTTCACTTGCATACTTTGTATCTTCTAATGATGTAGCAGTAGCATCAGTAATTACTATTTTTCCATTATCAAGCTTTAAAGTTCCAGAGATATCATTGTTTGGAGAAACAATGTTTATATGTACCTCATTAATTCCATCTTTTTTAGTTTGTTTAACTGCAGCACTAATATTATCGTAACTATTAAATGAATCTAAACTTTGTTTCAGAGTATATTCAGGACAAATTGATATTTTAGCATTATAATACTTATCTAAATTATTTTTAGAATTATCAGTTATATTCTTATCACTAGATAATTGTTCTTCTTTTAATGTGTTCTGCTTGTAATTAAACAGAAAAACATCTAAAACTATTATCAAGATAACTATAAAAACAATTATTATCCAGTAGTATTTTCCTTTATATAAATGTTTTTTCATTGTATATTTTCTCATCTCCCTAAAAACTGATTATATTTTAAACTGGATTATCTTTTGTAATAAAATGCAGAACTATTAGAAATAGAAATTATTGCACCAGAAGGATTATCATAATTAATATTGTATGATCTACCATTAGATAAAGTTATTACATCATCTGAATAACTATAATCACCACAAGCACCTGATTTATCTCCACTTTCAATTCTGCTTATGCAAGAATTTAAGCGTTGTGTTGTATATGCATCACATTGATAAAAACAATAACTGTTATCATTGTTAAACATAAAACAGTTTTCAGTTGAAAGCCCATCCGAAGTACAATATAATCCATAAAAATCTGATGATAAGGTTGTATTATTAGAAGAACATCCGGTAATAATAAATAGTAATAATACAGGCACAAAAATACTAAATAGTTTTGTTACTTTATCACTATTTTCAATTGAATACTTATTTTTTTCATCACTTATAAACTCACCACTCTATAGTAATAGATTAACACACAGAAGGCATTTTTACAACTGACAGGCAACGTTTATACAAACTTTTGGTTCTTCTCCAAGTTAGTTGAATTAAGCCAAAATTTTAAGACGGAGTAAGTCGAAACTACATCGACCATACATCTGTCTTTTTATAACTTTAGTTTTATTATTAAAACCTTCAGTTAATCCATTACTGAAATTATAAATA
>CAJFVY010000069.1 GCA_904420615.1 uncultured Bacilli bacterium
CCCCCTCTAAAAACAGTACCAAATATTGACATAACTCCCTTAATTAGAGATGACATATTTTTCACCTTGTCTCACCTTTATCTTTCTAATTAAATAATATCATAATTACTTCTAGTTTACAAGAAAATTTAATAATGTTTCCCACCATAATCCTGACTTTCATTTCTAACATAGTAGGTGTCAATTTCGTTATGAAATTTTTTTGATAGATTGTTATTTCTGATTGTTTCTAATTGTTGATTTAATGGTGGTTGATTTGCTCTACAAAACATTAAACAACTTTCAAACAAAACATCTTGATCTTCTAAAGCTAAAAAAGCTGTTTCTGTATCATAACTTGATAGTAAATTATTAAGATAATCTGGATAATAATAAGTATTATCAGGTTTTAATTCTCCAAGATATTGTGCACCTTGATTGTTTTCTAATCTTAAAAGTGAAACATCAATCATATTTTTTAATAATTCAGCCTTTATTCCTAAAGTACCAAGGTTAGCCATAGCAAACCTCAAATTATTTTTGCGTGTATAATTTGTAATTAATTGCTTTTGACCAGTAACAATATCATATAATGTTCTAGCAGAATATTGAGTAGCTTGTTCAATCAATTGATTGTTATCTAATCCCTTATTATCATAAGCTTTGATATAAGCATTAGTTGTGTATTGAACCCCCTTTTGCATAACTCCTAAATTTGACATATTCCCTCCTATTTTATAAACATAGCATCCCCGAAAGAAAAGAAACGATATTTTTCTTTAGTAGCTATTTTATAAGCATTCATAATATTTTCTTTGCCTGCTATGGCTGATACAAGCATTACTAGAGTTGATTTTGGTAAATGAAAATTAGTAATTAATCCATCAATACTATTTACTTCTTGACCTGGATAAATAAAAATATCTGTAAAACCGCTATCTTGCTTAAATTTACCATATTTACGATAAACTGTTTCTAATACTCTAGTCGATGTTGTACCGACTGCAATGATCTTTTTATGATTTTCGCGTGTCTTATTTAGTATTTCAGCACTTTCCCCACTCAAAATATAATATTCACTGTGCATCTTATGATCTTCAACCTTAGAAACTTTAACGGGTCTAAAAGTACCAAGTCCAACATGTAAGGTAACATGAACGATATTTATTCCCTTTTCTTTAATTCTTTCTAATAATTCTTTAGTAAAATGTAATCCCGCTGTTGGGGCAGCAGCACTACCAAGTTCTTTAGCATAGACTGTTTGATAACGATTTTGATCTTCTAGTTGTTCATGAATATATGGTGGAAGAGGCATAGTACCCATTTCTTCTAATAATTCGTAAAAAATTCCTTGATAGGAAAATTCAAAGTATCTGATTCCTTCATCTGCTACTTTTGTACAAGTTGCTGTTAGTTTTCCATTACCAAAACTAACTCTATCACCGATATGGATCCTTCTAGCTGGTTTTACTAGACATTCCCAAATATCTCTTTCCGTATTTTTTAATAAAAGTACCTCAATTACTGCCCTTGTTTCTTCTTTTTCACCGATTAATCTAGCTGGTAACACTTTTGTATCATTAATTACTAAACTATCTCCCTTTTCTAAAAAATCAATAATATCTTGAAAATGTTTATGAGTTACTTCACCAGTTTTTTTATCTAAAATCATTAATCTAGATTGATCGCGATCTTTGATAGGGGTTTGAGCAATCAAGCTTTCATCTAATTCATAGTCAAAATCTTCTACATTCATAAAATATCCTCACTTCTACTCTAATATTTGAAAAAGTCCACCTTGGAAAGGAATTCCCAAATGTTGATAGGCTTTCTCTGTAACACATCTACCCCTACTCGTCCTTTTTAAATAACCTTCTTGTAATAAGTATGGTTCAATAACATCTTCAATCGTTGTAACTTCTTCACCAATACTACTAGCTAAAGCCTCTACTCCAACTGGTCCCCCGTTAAAGCGCTCAATAATAGCTTTTAATAATTGAAAGTCCGTCTCATCAAGACCATTTTTATCTACTTTTAATCTATTTAGAGCTTTTTCCGTAATATCAAAATCAATCATTTCTTTTTGATCCACTAAAGCAAAGTCTCGTACTCGTTTAAATAATCTGTTGGCAACTCTTGGAGTACCACGGCTACGTTTGGCTAATTCTAAGGCAGCATCATCTGAAATAGGCATAGAAAGTACTCTACTTGTTCTTTTGATAATCTCCTGTAATTCTTCCTCTGTATAGAATTTTAACTTAGAAATAATTCCAAAGCGATCACGTAGAGGACTAGATAAATCGCCAGCTCTTGTAGTAGCACCTACAAGAGTAAATGGTGGTAAATCAATTTTAATATTTCTTGTATTTCCTTCACTACCAATAATAATATCAAGTGTAAAGTCTTCCATGGCAGGATAAAGTATCTCTTCAATATATCTTGGCATTCTATGAATCTCATCAATAAACAAGACATCACCTGGCTCTAAGGTAGAAAGTACAGCTGCTAAATCGCCTGATTTTTCAATACTAGGACCACTCGCTGTTTTAATACCTACTCCTAATTCTCTTGCAATAATATAAGCAAGAGTTGTTTTACCAAGACCAGGTGGACCATAAAGTAAAACATGATCTAAAGGCTCATGGCGTAATTTAGCTGCTTCAATAAATACTTTAATATTTTCTTTTACCTCTTTTTGACCAATATATTCATCTAATACTTCTGGTCTAATACTGTTATCTAATATTTTATCATCTTGTAATTCTTCCGTACCAATTACTCGCTCTTCCATACACTAATCACACCCTACTTTAAGAATAATTTTAAAGCTTGTTTTATCTGTTCTTCTAATGATAAGGAAGTATCAATTTTAGGTAAAACAGCTCTTATTTCTTTTTCTTTATAACCAAGACCAATTAAAGCTTCTTTTAAATCATCCTCTTGTAAATCAGCATCACTAAATTCTCCATCAACCTTTAATTTTCCTTTTAAATCCAATATCATCTGTTTTGCTAGTTTCTCACCAATCTTAGGAAATTTTTTCAAATATAAAATATTTTCTCTTTCAATAGCATCTGCAATTCCTTTAATAGAACCAGTGGCAAGAATGGGTAAAGCCATCTTAGGACCTAAGCCTTTCACAGCAATTAACTGCAAAAATAAATCTTTTTCTTCTTCTTTTTTAAATCCAAATAAAAGATGTTCATCTTCTTTAATTTGTTGGTATAAAAAGACTTGATATTCTTTTTCTTCTTCAAAGGCATATGGATTTGGGGTATGAATAAAATATCCTATACCATTATTCTCTAGAATAATACCATTTGCTTTAATTCTAGTTACTGTTCCCTTTATATAATCATACATATGCTTCACCTTCCTAAATGTAGAAAAAGAAGAATGATAATATTATTCTTCTTTTAAATTATCATAAACATTTTGAACATCGTCTAATTCTTCTAATTGTGATACTAAACGATAAACTTTTTCTTTTGCTTCATCATCTACTGTCACTTCGTTGTTTGCAACATAACTAACTTCGCTTGTTAAAAACTCTTGTACACCCATAGCACTCAAAGCATCTTTGACAGCAATAAATTTGTCAGCTGGTGTTGTAATTAAGTAAGTATCATTTACTGTTTCTACATCACTTGCTCCTGCATCTAGGCTAGCTTCTATTACTTGATCTTCATCATAATCACTTGGAATTACAATAATTCCTTTTCGCTCGAACATATAACTAACAGATCCAGCTGTTCCTAAATTACCACCACTTCTTGTGAAAGTACTACGAACTAAAGATGCTGTTCTATTTCGATTATCAGTTAGACAATCAACAATAACTGCTACACCAGAAGGACCATATCCCTCATAGCGTACTGTCTCGTAATTTTCACCCTCTTGTGCACCTTTTGCCTTATCAATAGCTTTTTCTATATTATCTTTTGGCATATTAGCAGCCTTGGCTTTTTCAACCACCATCCTAAGTGATGCATTACTATTGACATCAGGTGTTCCTGATTTAGCCGCTACATAAATTTCTTTTGCTAACTTTTGAAATACTTTTCCTCTAGCAGCATCAATCTCACCTTTCTTACGATGAATTGTTGCCCATTTTGAATGTCCACTCATTATTAATCACTCCTCGTTAGTATGATATCATATATTTCTCTATTATTCTAGTTAAACGTTTTAATTTTTTGAAAATAATGTTATGATAAAAGAAGAGGTGGTAGTAATGTATTGTTATGTAAAACTTGGCAAAAAGAAAATAAAGACAAAGATTCTAACTAAATTTAAAGAACGCTTTAAAAGCTTTCGTATGGAATTAAATCCTATTAAAACTGGATTATGTTTTGTAAAGAAAAAATCTATTAATACTTATTTCTTCTGTCAACACGTTGATATTATTTTTACAGATAAAGAACATAAAATATTAAAAATTTATCCTAACATGCGTAGTGAAAAATTTATTTTAAGAAAAAGAAAAGCTTATTATGTTTATATTTTACCAGCTAACTCTACTACTATGTTAAAAGTAGGAGAAACACTAAAAGTAACAGAACACTAATTAATTTCTTCTATTCTTACTAATTAAAGCCATAGGAATTGATAATTGTTTTATTCTCTCTACAATTCTTTTGGCTTTTATTTTATCTACTCCATTACTGGTAATGCTTAAATTAGTTTCAAGTTCTTCTAATGTTAAATTAGAAGTAAAAAAGGTTGGTAAATGTTCTTCCATTCGATATTGTAATAAAGGGCCTAATATTTCATCTCTACTCCATGCTGTTACATTTTCTGCTCCAATATCATCTAATAATAAGACAGGAACAGTTTTAATATATTGATATCTCTCTTCATAATTACTACCAAAACTAGCCTTTAATCCTCTTAAAAATTCTGGATAATAAATAAGAGCACTAGCAATACCTTTATGTGCTAATTCATTAAAGAGTGCTGCAATTAAATAGGTTTTACCACTACCAAAAGAACCATATAAATAAATTCCTTTTGGTTTTTCATGATTTAAATAAGCATCCATAAAAGTTTTAAAATATTTAATAATAGGTAATCTTTTCTTGTCATCTTTATATATTTCTTTTAAAGATGCTTTTTTTATATCATCTGGCAAATCATAACAAGTCATATTTTTTAAATGGGCGGTAATCTTTTCTTGTCTTTGTTGATAATGACATGGTAAATAAGCAAAATTTAAACCAGATTCTTCTACTATAGCTTCTAAGAAATGCCCTCTTACACTATTCTTACAATCTTTTAAAGAAGGACAAGAAAGACAATGCTCATGTTCTTTTAACACGTCTTCTAATTGCGATGTATATTTACCTAGTATATCATCTTTCAGATTAATAGAATCGACATATTCCTTAAATTTAGGATTACTACAAGCATCCATATAAGCTTGTTTTAACTTTAAATCATTTTTCTTAGAAATAACAGTATTTATTTTTTGCATCTTCATCATCCCTCACAATCAATAGTGTAACACGTCTTTTCCTATTTTGCCAATTGATAAAATCTATTTTGATATGTTTTAATCTGCTTTTTATTAAAGTCAATTTTAATCATGCCATCTACATGAGTTTGAAGAAGTAAAGTTTGATGCTCATAATAGCGTTTTACCACTTCCTCATTAGGATGATTAAATTTATTATCAATACCTGCTGAAATAATACCAATTTTAGGTTTTATAACATCTAAAAATTCATCACTACTACTTGTTTTCGATCCATGATGTCCTATCTTTAGGAAATCTATTTCGCCTAATTCATACTCTTCTAGAATTGTTTTTTCTACACTTGTTGGGGCATCCCCCATAAATAAAAAGTTATATTGATTATACATTCCATATAGTACTATACTACTTTCATTTTCATCTTCATATGCTTTATTTAAAGATTGAAAAATAAAGTCTCCTACTCTAATAATATCATTTTGCTTTACTTCTTTAATATGACTTCCAACTTGTTTTCCTTTCTTAATAATTTCTTTTTCTAATTCATTAATAGGCCCATCATTTAAATAAACTTTTTCTACTTTCATCTTATCTAAAATAGTCAAAGCCTCTTTTGCATGATCAACATCACCATGAGTTAAGACCAAATAGTCTAATTTTTTAATTCCAAGATAGTAAAAAAATTGTACACTATAAGTTCCAATACCATTTTCCTCCTGATCCTTATTTTTTTCATCATAATAATTCATCTTTCCGCCTGTATCGATTAACATACTCTTGCCATTTGATAAAATAAGAAAGGAATCCCCTTGACCTACATCAAGAACATAAATAGCATTTTCTTGCCATATATAAGGCTTCATATAATGAATAAATAAAAATAAAGTTAAAAGACAAAAGCAAAATTTTTTCTTCATATTCAAGATATAAGGTATGATGAACACATAATATAAAACATAAAAAAGAAGTGAGACCCTAGGAAAAATCATAATACCAACTGAAATATTATCTAAAAAATAAACTGTTTTTTCTAAGATAGTAGTAAAGAAAAGAAGAAGTGGACTCACAAAAGGTATAATTACTGACAACATAGCTAGTGGAAATACAATAAAATTAATAAAAGGAACATAAAATATATTATATAGAATACTTAATATATTTATATAGGAAAAATTATATAAAGAAATGGGTAAACTAAGTAAAAAGCTTAACCATGAAATTACAAATAATTCTTTTATAAAACTTATTTTTTTATCTTGTCTTGTACTATATAAAATTAATCCAATAGAAATAATACTTGAATATAAAAAACCAATATCAAAAATATAATTAGGGTTTAAAAAGAATAACACCGACATAGATAATAAAATAAGATAGAAAGAAGGAATAAAGAAATTAAATACTTTATTTATAGAAAAAATAAAAGTAAATACTAAAGCTCGTTCAATCGCTGCACAACTATCAATTAAAAGATAATAAAAAACAAGGATAATGAAGAGTATTAGATATTTCTTGATAGTAGAAAGTTTAAACAGCGATAAAATTTTTAAAATAAGAGCAGTAAGAAAAGAAATTTGAGTTCCAGATAAGGCAAACAAGTGAGAAATACCAATTTTTTGAAAAGAACTCTTTAAGGTATCACTAACATCATCTTGATTGCCTAAAAAGAACGTTTTAATATAACAAGATACATCTCCTAATTTAGAAATGTGGGTATAGAGCATATCTTTTAGTTTCCAAATAATATTTGTATTAGAAGATATTTTTGTTATACTATCACCTTGCATTAAGTAAAATATACCTTTTCTTTGTAAATAGGTAGTATAAGAAAAACTATAAAAATTTTGGGTGGAGTGAGGTAATTTTAATTGACCATTGATTTTTAAGTAATCACCTAAGTGAATATTATTTTTTAATTGGTCTAATTCAGTTTGGCTTTTAAAATAATAAGTAGTTAATATTTTTTCTTTAGCTTTAATTGTCATCTTTAAACTATTATCATCATTGTTAATACTAATGGTTTCTACAATACCACTAATTTCTGTTTCACTTCCTTGATATAAAGATTTTGATTCATAGTTTAAAGATAGTAGAATATACAAAATACTTAATATGAATATGCCAAAATATAAAGGTTTAAATAGTAATATTTTCCTTAATGTTAGCAAATAATCCTTCCCCTATTCCAGAAACGTCTAAAAGTTCATCAATAGATGTAAATGGACCATTTTCTTCTCGATACTCAATAATCGCTTTAGCCTTGGCCTCACCAATACCATCTAAACTCATTAACTCTTCCAAAGTAGCAGTATTAATAGATATTTTAGTATCTGTTATAGCTGTAATTTCACTTTCGGTAATACAAGCATCATTTCTTAAAGAATCTTCGTCTTTTTGGACACATAATTCTTGTTCCTTTTTTTCTTCTTCTTTTACCGTGCTAAAATTCGCTACTTCTTCTTTACTATAGACAATAATGACCATCTCATCAGATACTTTTTTAGAAAGATTCAAAACAGAAGTATCAGCTTCCCCTGTTATATCTCCCGCTAAACGAATCACATCAATCACACGACTGCCTTCTTTAACGGTATAAATACCAGGAGCTTGTACCTGCCCTTTAATATCAACTTGATAATATACTTCTTCTTTCTCTTCTTCTAATTTTTCTTTTTCAGTTTCTTCTTTAGAAGCAGTTAAAACTGTCGGAGTTTCCTTTTTTGAAGAGTCTATTTTTAAATTTTTTATTAATAAGAATGAAAATATACCTGTTATGAAGAATACAAGTACTCCAACAATCAGTAGTTTTCGGTGTCGATAAGACCAAGTCATTTCTTTTCCCTCCTTTCACCGAAACACACTATCACAAAGAAAAAAAGAATGCAAATGAAGTGATTTTTACTTTTCTTATTAAATAAAAGCACAAATTTAAAAATCTAATTCAAATTAGTCTAGAATTTTGAAAATAAAAAAGAAATATTCTTTGAAAGCAAAAATATTTCTTACGATTTTATAAATTTATTTTTTTTCATTTTTACATGTCCATTCCGTAATTTTGTCTCTATATTAACTCGTTGTACAAAGGTTAGAGCTACAATAGAACAAAGAGTAAAACTACCACCATAACTAACAAAAGGTAATGGGACTCCAGTAAGAGGCATTAAACCAAGTAATCCCATCAGATTAACAACAATCTGTAAGAACAAATAAATTGCTACTCCATAACAAATAATAGCACCACGATTCGTATAACTCTCACGCCCAATTTTAATAATTCGATATAAGACAAATAAGAAAGATAGCAATAACAAAATACCAACAATAGCTCCCAGCTCTTCTACTATAACAGCAAAAATAAAATCTGTATAAGGTTCTGGCAAATATAAATATTTTTGAGTACTGTTTCCTAACCCTACTCCTGTTAAGCCACCATTATTAAGAGCTATATAACCATTACACACTTGATTTCCTGTATCTAATAATCTACTGCATGGATCTCTAAAATCAAAGCGTTCTAATTGTCGTTCATAAACCAAAGATTTTCCACTCATTAACAAGAATAAAGCTACTGCCATAACGACAAATATACCACCTAGGACAATTTTTCCTTTTACTTTTACTGGAATAGGAGTAATAAAAAAGATTAATCCAACTAATAAAACAAACAAAATAGCTGTTCCTAAGTCTGGTTGCAAAACAATTAAGAAAGTTAATATGGCACCAATAATGAGTGGGACTACACTTACTGTCCAATGATTTAATTTATCACTATTTACTTCATAATATCTAGCCATAAAGACAATCATAATAATTTTAGCAAATTCACTTGGCTGAATTGTAATAGGTCCTACTGCAAACCAACTATGGGCATTATTCGACTCTATTCCATAAAATAGTACTAAGACTAGAGCGATACCTACTATTAATAATAACAAATAGGATAACATACCATAAGCTTTCGTATTAAACCGTATGACGACAATACTAATAATGAAACTTACTATTAAAAATATAGCTTGTCTAAAAAAATAATTATAAGCACTTTGATCATTCATATATGCTGTAACATTACTAGCAGAAAAAATCATTACTAGCCCGAAAAGGAGAAGAATTACAGTCATAATTAGTAATGGTTTATCTAAATTTTTGATAATATCTTTAAATTTAGTCATGACTTTTTCTCCTCCTATTCTTCCATCTTTATCATATCACAAAATAGGCATTTATGAAATGTTATATAGTCAAATTCATTAACAAGTTGACAGTGATGGTCATATCATATAGTAGATAAAGGAGGAATCAAATTATGTATTATTATGGCGGTGGCAGTTGTGGTTGTGGCAACATGCAAAGTCCATTCTTTTATCCAATGTATGGATATAATTACAACCAAGGCACCAGCAACTATGCCATTATTTTAGTTTTATTTATATTACTAGTAATCGTTATTGGTGCTAGATCATTTCACTAAAGGGCTATAAGCTCTTTTCTTTTTCGTAATTTTATGTTAAAATATAGCAAGAAATGGAGTATGTGGTATGTTAAAAACAAAAGATATATTAGATGAAAAAGATAAAAGATTACATACAATTAGTAAAGAAGTTACTTTTCCTTTAGATGAAAAGGATATTGAAACTATGAATTTAATGGTAGAATATCTTACTAATAGTCAAATAGAAGATTTAGCTGAAAAATATGATTTAAGACCTGGTATGGGAATGGCTGCTATTCAACTTGGTATTCCCAAAAGATATATTACCATTGTTCATGAATATGATGATCAAAAATTTGACACCTATATCGTATGTAATCCTAAAATCATTAGTAATTCCGAAGAAATGATTTATGTAGAATTAGGAGAAGGATGTCTTTCTATTAATCGTGATGTAGAAGGAATTGTGCCACGATATGCTAGAGTAACAGTAGAAGGCTATGACATAAATGGTAAAAAAATTAGAATTAGAGCACGAGAAGAACTAGCTATTGCTTTTCAGCATGAAATAGATCATTTAAACGGAATCTTATTTACAGATAAAATTGATCCTAAAAATCCTTATAAAGATCAAGATAAATATAGACCAATATAAAAATACTATCAAAATGATAGTATTTTTATTTGGCCTTTGATTTTCTTTCTTGGTTTTTAAAATATGTATCTAGTACTTCTTTAGCAGATATTTTTTCCCTTGACTGAAATGTTTTACCATCTAAAATACCGTCTACTAATGCTAGATCATATAAAATTGTAATAGAAAAGTCATTATCCTCATTTGCTAACTGATACAAAGCTGTCTTTTGTTTTTCTTCTATATGAGCAGCATCTGGCATCAATAAGATACCTGTTTTATTGTTAGGTCTACTTACATTTAGAAAGACGATATCTCCTAATTGTGTGAAAAAATAAGCTACTATCTCAGGTGAAAATCTAGCATTCAAGCGTTTGAAAATAGGAACCTCAGGATATTTTTCTTCTGCACATTCTAATAAACATCTAACATGCAATGTTTCATCATTCATTTTTCCTCGTCTTTCTATTTCTCCTACTTTCATATTTTTACTTGAATCATCATGTCCATAAATAACTGCAATCTTATATTCATTCATGATTTTTAACTCCTTTATCATTCTTACAGTATTCTTTAATAAAATTCTCTTTATATTCTAAAATAGTATCTGTTTTTATAGCTTCTCTTAATTCTTCTGTTAATTTAATTAAAAAACGCAAGTTATGAATGGATAATAATCTTCCACCAAACATTTCATCAGACATAATTAAATGACGAATATATGCCTTTGTATAATGTTTGCAAGCATAACAATCACATGTTTCATCTAGTGGGGTAAAGTCTTCCTTCCATTTTGCATTCTTTAAAGTAATTTTCCCATGTCTCGTAAAAGCTTGCCCGTGTCTTGCTATTCTAGTTGGTAGAACACAATCAAAGATATCTATACCACGAATGACTCCTTCAATAATATCAATAGGATCCCCTACTCCCATTAAATATCGAACTTTATCAGTAGGTAAATATCTAACACCATTATCGATCATTGCATACATAACTTCTTTACTTTCCCCTACAGAAGTACCACCAATACTATAACCATCAAAATCCATCTTAACAGTCTCTTTACAACTATATTCTCGCAAATCTTTAAATTCTCCACCCTGGACAATTCCAAATAAAGCCTGATTAGGATTACGATGAACTTCTTTTCCTCTTTTAGCCCAACGTAAAGTTCTTTCAACTGATTTTTTCATATAATCATAGCTAACTGGATAAGGAGGACATTCATCAAAACTCATCGCAATATCGCTATCTAATTTATTTTGAATTTGAATAGATAATTCAGGCGTTAAAAATAAATCTTTACCATCGATATGACTCTTAAAATGAACTCCCTCTTCTGTAATATCCTTCTTTTTATTTTTAGCTAAAGAAAACACTTGAAAGCCACCACTATCTGTTAAGATAGGACCATCATAATTCATAAATTTATGTAGTCCACCTGCTTTTGCTATTAAATCTTCCCCAGGTCTTAACCATAAATGATACGTATTAGCTAAGATAATACCGCTATTGATTTCTTTCAATTCTTCTGGACTGACATTCTTAACTGTTGCTTTTGTTCCTACTGGCATAAACATAGGAGTATCATAATTTCCCCACACAGTCTTTAAAATACCAAGCCTAGCTTTGGTATTTTTTTCTTCTTTCACTAATTGATATTCTAATTTTCCCATTTTACTTCTCCTATCTGCCCTTTCTATTATGTTCTTCATAATTCATAAAAGAATTCCTTCTCATCATATTAACATGCATCAACTTTTGTCTTGCGTTTTGAGCAATTAATTTTAATTGTTCTTCCATAATTTCCATTTCTTTATTTAATAAATAAACTCGATATTTTCCCCTAAGTAAGGATAAAAAATGATTAATTTCATTTAAGACTTCAGAATAAGCTACTCCAGTATCATCATCACTATTAAGATAAAGAAGTAATTTATTAATTAATTTCATATATTTATCTGTTATTTTTTTATGTAAAATTTCTTTTTGAATATATGGATCATAAACATTAATGACATGATTATGTCTTTTAATTGTTAATTCCTTTTCAAAAGAAATAACTCCATCATATTGATAACTAACATGATTCATCTTATAACGTTCCATTTTTATCCCCCTCGACTAAATCAGGACGCATTTCTAACGTCTTATTATATGCAGCTTCTTTACGCCATTTTTCTATTAAAGCATGATTTCCTGATAATAACACTTCAGGTACTTTTAAACCCTTATAAATAGCTGGCTTTGTATAAGTAGGATAATCTAACAACTGATTAGAAAATGACTCTTCTAAAAGACTATCTTTACTAATAACATCTGGTAGTAGTCTTACAATCGAGTCTACTAAAACCATACTAGCTATTTCTCCTCCTGTTAATACATAATCACCAATAGATATTTCTAAATCACAAATAGTACGAATTCTCTCATCAAATCCTTCATAATGACCACAAATCAAAATTAAATGTTTCTCATGGCTTAATTCGATAGCTATTTTTTCTTTATATACTTTCCCACTTGGTGTTAATAAAATAACTTTACTATCCTTTGTCCTTATTTTAGCTACACAATCAAAGATAGGTTGACAGGAAAGCACCATACCTGGTCCACCACCATACGGAGTATCATCTACTTTTTTATGAGGATCTAAAGAATCATCCCGAAAGTTATGAAAATATATTTCTACTTTTCCCATTTCTTTCGCTCTTTTAATAATAGACTCTTCAAATACTCCTTGATACATATCAGGAAATAATGTTAAAATATCTATTCTCATTTTCATCACCGCTTACAAGAGTTTTACAATAATCGTTTTATCTTCTTTTCTTATTTCTTCAATAAAATCTTTATGATAAGGTAATAATATTTCTTTTCCCTTTATTTCTAATCTTAAAACCTTATAATTAGGACCTGTTATTTCTATTGATTTTATTAAACCCTGTTGTCCTTCAGTTGTCAATACTTTATATGTCATTAGTTCACTATCTAATACATTATCATTTCCTAAGTTTAATTCATCCTCATCCTTATATACTTTTTTCTTAACAAAATCTAATACCTGATTAATATTATTAAATTCAAAAAAAGTAATCATATCTAAATTCTTATGGACCCGATAAGATTTTATTTTATAGGCTACTTTATCAATAATCAATGTACTATTAAGAGCAAATACTTGTTTCTTTTGAACTGAATTTAAATCAGTCTTAATTTTTATTTCTCCTTTAATTCCATGAGTCCCAACTACTCTTCCAATTTCTAAAAGTCCCATTAATACTTCCTCATTTCATATAAAATTATACTAGTGGCAATAGCGACATTTAAGCTTTCTACATTTTGATTAGTAGGTATATAAATACATTTATCACTAGCATCTAAATATTCTTTTTTTACTCCTTGTCCTTCATTCCCTACTATTAAAGCAAAACGTTTCTTTTCATCACTACTAAGTTCTTCAATATTGATGCCATTTTCTACTTTAGTAGAAAGTAGTGGAATATTTAAGGCTTTTAACATAGGAATAAGTTCTTTTATTGCGAATCTAAAAATTGGTACGTGAAAAATCATTCCTTGTGTTGCTCTTAATACTTTGGGATTATAAAGATCAACTGTATTATCTCCTAATATAATAGTATCAATATCAAAAGCTACTGCACTTCGAATAATGGTACCTAAATTTCCAGGATCTTGAATACTATCTAAAATAAGAATTCTATCTCCAATTGTTTGATCCTCATTCTTTTTACAAAGACCAATTATATCAGGGGGTGTATCTAATTTACTAATTTTTTTTAATATCTCTTCCGTAACTTGATATACTGGAACATTCAAGTTTAAATTTTTATCACTAGATACCATAACTTCTTTTAAAAATTGATGATGAGCTGCTTCTAAAACTAGGTGTTCTCCCTCTACTAAAAATTCATTATTTAAATCACGATATTTTTTTTGTTGTAATTTAGAATAATGCTTTACTCTTTCATTTTCTAAACTAGTAATGATCATTTTACTCATCTCCTAATTCGTTGGTTAATTTCCGGTATATTTTATAGTTAGGGCAATTTTCTTCTACCAAATTCCAAAATCTTTTTGAATGATTAGCTTCTAATAAATGTGAAAGTTCATGAATAATAACGTAATCAAGACATTTTGTATCTTTATTTATTAATTCTGTATTTAAAGTAATAACATGAGTCTTCACATTACAAACTCCCCAACGGCTTTTCATTTTACGTAATCTTAAAGATGGATATGGTATATTTCTACTATAGTTCTGATAACACATATCTAAATGTTTTTGAAAAAGTCCTAAGGCTTGTTTCTTTTTCCATTTATCCAAATCAAAATTATGGGGCACAAATACTTTATTCTCACCTAATACTAATTCATTTCCATCTGTATAAATTATATCATAATGTTTCCCTAAAAAATAAAATTGGTTATTATATTCTTGTTTTTTTTGCATACGATTAATCATTCTCATAATAGATGACTTATTCTCTTCTAAAATAGATTTAATTTTCTTATCAGGAGTAAAATAATTACAAGTTACATAAATCGTTAAGTCCTCTTTTACTCTAATATATAAATTTTTAGTTGTTTTCTTCTTTAGAATTACGACTGGATAAGATTTATTATCTATTATAAATTCCATTGTGTTATCACCTTCATTATTGTAACATGAAATCCATATTTATAGCAAAAAAACTATAGTGTTTGCTTAAAAAGAAAAATTAACTGATATATGAAATAATCTTAAATATCATTCTTTCACTATTACTAAAATTGAACATATATCTCGTCCATTACTTTTGCAATAAAACTTTTTCAAATAAACTATGTTAAACAAAAAAGAATACTTATTAATTAAGTACTCTTTAGGCTCTTAGAAAAGCTAGATAGATTAAAAATCCTAAATAAATGAGGGAGACAATTAATCCGTTAATCTTTTCAAAACCACTACTTTTATATTTAACACCTACACCAATCATCATTAAACCACCACCAATTAGACCACCAATATGAGCAGCATTATCAACACCAGTCATAAGGAATCCAAGGGCTAAGTTAATAACAATCAATGGAATAATTTGACTTTTAATAACATTACCTAAATATACTCGATAATGATAACCAAAGTATAATAAGGCTCCTAATAAACCAAAGATTGCTCCACTAGCTCCCACACTTACTACATTGTCGTTTATAATAATGGATAATAGTGATGCAGTAATAGCACTAAACAAATAAACAATAATATATCTAGTCTTTCCAATAAAGTTTTCAAGTTGTGACCCTATAATCCAAAGTGCATACATATTAAAAAGTAAATGGGCTACATTGGCATGAATAAAAGCACCCGTTAATAAGCGATAGTACTGTCCAAAACGAACAAAGGGTCCATAGACAGCATATTGACTAAAAATAGTATCACTAATTCCTAATAGCATAGGAATAAAATAGATTACTACATTTAGTAAGATTAATATATAAGTAATAATTGGCTTTTTCACTTTAAATACATCAGCCATCTTCTTTTGATCTTCCATATTATGTTCATTAATATCTTGGGTTGCTTTAATAAACAACTCAATTCCTTTCTTTCCTAAGTGCATTTTATTTGGTAAATCAGGATAATATTGCTGTAATACAGTATTCTTTTTAGCATCCTTTTCTTCTTTTAATTCAATCGCCGTAATATTTTTAGATTTATTTTCATCAAGAGATACACTATTACCCAAATCTAAAAAAATAGATAAGACTTTTACTCTAAATGATAAAGTCTTTGCTTTAATTTTTTTAATAATTCTATTTGTCTTAAAAACATCAAATTTATATTGTTCATCATTATGAATATAACCAAGAACAATTCTAACTACTTTATATTCTTCATCTAAATTCTCTAGCCATATTTCATCCTTAACCCCTTGTAAAATAATAGGAGTATAGCCTTTTTCCACAATAAAATAATGAACTAACTTAATTGCTAGTGTATTCTTTTCATCTAACTGAATTGTAAAAGATGCAGCTTCATTCATAAAAAAGCACCTCCTTTAAACATTTAGTATATTATACCTCATTTTCCTCTTTTGTACAAGTAGCTAAAAGCTGTTTAAACTCTTCTGGCACATCTTTCTCGAATGCTAATTTTTCTTTAGTAATTGGCTCTTCTAGTACTATTTTATAAGAATGCAACATTTGTCCAAAAGAAGTAGTACGTTTATTTTTTCCATAAAGAGGATCATTCGTTACAGGATGACCTATATAAGCTAAATGCACCCTAATTTGATGAGTTCTTCCTGTTTTTAACTCACACTCTATTAAAGTATGATTTTTAAATCTTTTGATTACTTTAAAGTTAGTAATTGCTTCTTTACTATTTTTACTAGTTACCGCCATTTTAAGTCTATTTTTAGGATCTCTTCCTATGGGAGCATCTATAGTACCACTTTGATTAGGAATCACCCCATCTACAAGAGCAATATAATAACGTTTTACTTCCTTTTTCTTTAACATATCTGTTAATAGATCGTGTGTCTTATCATTTTTAGCTACCAACATAAGTCCACTAGTATCTTTATCTAAACGATGTACAATTCCTGGCCTCAAACTATCTTGATGGGATAATTTAAAGTGTGTAATTAAAGCATTTACTAAGGTATCACCTTGATGTCCAGGGGCAGGATGAACAACTAGACCACTTGGTTTATTTACAATTAATAAATTATCATCTTCAAAGACAATCTCGACTTTTAAGTCTAATGGTTCTAATTCTTTTTTATATAATTCATCATCCATCAAAGTGATAATATCATCTTTTTTTACTTGATAATTACTACTAGTCTTATTATGATTTAAAAGAATCTTTTCTTCTTTAATTAATTTCTGTATTTTACTTCTAGTCAAATCAATTTTCTTAGCTAAGAAAACATCTAAACGACCAGTTTCATCTTTGATCTTCCACTCCATTTTTTCACCTCTTATTTCATGAATAATTAATAAAATGACTCCTATTACAATGGCCATATCAGCTAAATTAAATACTGGGAAAGCATAACTTCCTAAATAAAATTCTAAATAATCTGTCACATATCCTAATACTACTCTATCAATTAAATTACCAATTAAGCCACCAATAATAAGAGAATAAGTAATCATAAATAATTTTGATTCCTGTTTTTGTTTTTTTACTTCATAGATTAGAAATCCCAATAAAAATACAGCAACTAAAATTAATAAAATAACTTGGTTAGAAAGTATTCCAAAGGCTGCTCCTTTATTTTTTACATAAGTAATATAAAAGAAATGAGGAATAACAGAAATAGAACTAACAACAGTATTACGAATGATAAATTTAATAATTTGATCTAATAGAATTAAAATACCACTCCCTATGATAATTTTTTTCATTTTGAGTTCTCCTTTATTACTTCAACTTTTTGAGCAACAATCTGTAATTCATTTAGTCTTTTTTCTACTCTTCCGTTAATTACACAAAGATTTCCTTTTACTAAATTAGAATATTGTTTATAGATTCTTGGAAAGAAAACAAATTCTGTTACACCCGTTTCATCACTACCAGTAATAAAAGCCATCTCTTCCCCTTTCTTAGTACTAATCACTTTTATTTTTTCTATCATAACAAAAAGAGAAATTACTTTATTAAAATAATATGATATTTGATTAATAGGAATAACTGCTGGAAATTGTTTTAAATAAACTGTAGTAGGATGATTACTAATATAAAAGCCGAAACAATTATATTCTTGTTCTAACAAGACTACGTTTTCATATTCTTTTACTTGTTCTAATTCTGGTAAAAATACCAAAGAAGGATCTAAGTCTTTCGTTAATTCTCCATAATTAATTAAAATATCTAAAGACTCTATGATTGTTCTTTTAGTATAACCAAATTCATCAAAACAGCCTGCTAAAGTCAAAGTTTCTAGTTGCTTTTTCGTAATACGATGAACTATTAATCTACTGAAAGCATCAAACAAATCTTTAAAAGGTCCTTCTTTTCTTGCTTCCATAATAGTTTTAGATACCGTAATACCAATTCCTTTAATACTAGAAAAAGGAAAAATAATTTCTTTATTTAATACTACAAATTTATCAGTACTCTTATTAATACTTGGTTTTAATACCGTTATGTGATGGCTCCTAAGTTCATTTAAATATTCTTTTGTTTTAGCATCACTTCCAATAACATTGTTGAGTAAGTTTGCATAAAAGGGAACTTCATAATGTACTTTTAAATAAGCCATCTTATAGGCAACCATAGAATAAGCAACAGCATGAGAGCGATTAAAACCATAACCTGCAAATTTTAATATTAAAGAAAACAACTCTTTAGCGACTTTCTTATCCCGTCCTAATTGTTCTACTTTAGAGATAAATTTTGTCTCCTCATTTTCTAAAACATCTAGTTTTTTCTTACTAATTGCTCTTCTTAGTATATCCGCTTCTCCTAAAGTATAACCAGCATAAACATGGGCAACTTGCATAATTTGTTCCTGATAAATCATAATACCATAAGTTTTTTCCAAAATTGGTTTTAAGATAGGATCTAAGTATATAACTTCTTGTCTTTTTTCTTTTCTAGCAATATAAGTATCAATATTAGAAGCAGGGCCTGGCCTAAATAAGGCAATAGCCGCCACTATATCTTCAAAATTACTTGGTTTTAACTGTCTTAAAAAGTTACGCATACCAGATGACTCGAACTGAAAAATACCAGTAGTTTCAGCTTTTTGAAATAATTGATAAACTGCTTCATCATTTAATGGAATCTGATTAAAGTTTAATTCCTCTCCTGTTGTAGCTTTAATATCATGTAAGACATTCATAATAAGAGTTAAATTTTTAATACCCAAAAAATCCATCTTTAATAAACCTAATTCTTCTAAATAATTCATAGAATAACTAGTTAAATACATATCATCAGAAATAGTTAGTGGCAACACTTCATCTAGATCCTTTTGACACATTACAATACCAGCTGCATGAGTTCCTATTTGTCTTGGAAAGCCTTCTAATACCTTAGCAATAGAATAAACTTGCTGTAAAGTAGGATCACTTAATAAATAATTTCTAAAATCAGGATTATTATGATAAAAATAATCTAAATCATTCTTACTCATGGCTGGTATATAAGAATTTAAACGATCTATTTTATATAAAGGTATATTTAATACTCTTCCAATATCACGGATGACTTGTTTTGCCGCTAAGGTAGAAAAAGTAACAATTCCGCATACTCTTTTCTTACCATATTTATTAGTTACATAATCGATTACATCTTGCCGATAAAGATCAGGTAAATCAGTATCAATATCTGGCATACTAACTCTTTCTGGATTTAAAAAGCGTTCAAATAATAAGTCATATTTTATAGGATCAATTTCTGTAATACCAAGTGAATAAGCTACTAGACTTCCTGCTGCGCTTCCCCTACCTGGTCCTACTAAAATATGATTATTTTTAGCATAACGAATAAAATCATATACAATTAAAAAATAATTCGCAAAACCCATCTTACAGATTACATCAAGTTCATAATCTAATCTTTTTTGATAAGTTGCATCTACTTTACCAGTAAGTCGTTTATAAAGACCTGCTGAGCTTAATTTCTTTAAATATGTAATACTATCTACCCCATTAGGACAATCATATAAGGGTAACAATAATTCAGCATTTGGAAAAATAATTTCACATTCTTCTAATAAAGTTACTGTATTTTTTAAACCAGCTTCATCACTATATAAAGTAATATTAGGAATAGTTAAAGCCTTATTTTCTATATCATATTTTATCTCTTCTGAAATTGTTTTGCCATCTCGTATGGCATATAGATATGGTAAATATTTTTTATCTTCTTCCTTATTATATAAACACTTTCTAAGAAAGATTACTTGTTCTGTTATTTCTTTACTTATTCTTTCTTCATCCAAAGTAGAATAACCCAAATATAATTCAGTTATAATACCTTTATATTCATTAAAATAATCTTTACTAGCAAAAGGTAAAATAAAAATGATATTTTCTCGATAAGTAATAATATCTTCTTTTGTTACTTTAGAAGTATTTTGAAGCGTAGACAATTTAATTAGATGTAAATATCCTTGATAGTTTTTGGCATAAGCTAATATATCATAACCTTCTACATGAATTTCTAAACCAATAACTGGTTTTAAGTTTACTTTCTCACATTCTTTTATAAATTCCATCGTACCATACATAGTATCATCACAAAGAACAGCATATTTCTTTTTCTCTTTTAAGCTAAAGGCAATAATATCTTTTATAGTTAATAAGCTAGAAAGTAAGGAGTAATTACTTTTTACATATAATAACTGATATTGCATAGTTAGACTCCTTTCTTATTATTTAAATACTTTTTTGATAATTCCATCTTATCATATAGAATATTTGTTCGTCAATATCTATGTTCTTATTTATATTATACCACTTACCTTAAAAATTTTATATTTGACAACTTGCCCTTTATATGATAAAGTTAGTAAGCAGAAATGGAAATATAAAGGAGGAATTATAAATGGCTGTTAAAGTTACTAATACAAAACCATTACATGGTAATAGTCGCTCACACGCTTTAAATGCAACTAGAAGACAACAAAAGCCAAATCTTCAAGTTGTTCGTCTTGAAGATGGTACAAGAATTAGAATGAGCGCTAGAGAAGCAAAAAGTTTTAGGAAAGAACAAAAGATGGCAAGTTAATTAACCATCTTTTTTATTGTTCTAAATAGTTAGCTCCTTTATGGCCATCACCATCAGGCTCTACCAAGGATAAATCATTATAATTTTGTTGTCTTAAGGCTTCATATATCACAATAGCAACACAATTAGATAAATTCAAAGCTCTAACATTTTCACTCATAGGAATTCTAAGGCAATGATCCAAATCATTTTTTAAGATTTCTTTTGGTATTCCTGTTGTTTCTTTACCAAAGATAAAATATAAATTGTCATTGGTCTTATTCGTATAATCAAAACTTGTATGTGGTTTTTTACCATAGCGAGTAAAATAATAATAAATTCCTTTATTTTTCTTTTTGAAATCCTCAAAGTTTTCATATACTTCGTAATCTAATTTATCAATATAATTAACGCCACTTCTTTTAAGCTTTGATTCATCAAGTGAAAACCCTAATGGTTTTATCAAATGCAACTTCGTATTAGTAGCAACACAAGTCCGCATAATATTTCCTGTATTTTGTGGAATTAAAGGTTCATGTAATACAATGTGATTCATACTTTCTTTCCCCTACTGTTCTTGATCATAAATATCTATAAATTGAGCTACATCATTTGTAGTAAGCATAGCGCCATTTAAGCCATCATTTAAAGCCTCTATTTTCCCACCTGTTATTTTAACAATGACAGGTAAACGATCCATTGTAAAGTCTTGGTTGCCATACTTTGTAAGAAAATCTCCAAAGTAACTATCTATATCTTTTTCATTCGCTACATTTACATAAGCAATCATTTCTTGCCATGTATTATCTTCAATGCTTTCTTTTAAATCTGCTTCAAAATCTCTCGTTTCTTCATCTGTTGCATTTGAAAAATATAATATAGTATCTGGATTTTCTAGTAAATAGTGATCTAACTCTTCCGTTGTTACTTCATTTACAACATTACGTAAAACTGGAATTTCCCGTTGATAATCCTGATAAGTCTGATACCAACTGGCAAGATATAATACTAAGATTATCACTGCTATATATATTACTGCTAAAATAATATAATTTTTTCTTTTATTTTTACTTTTTTCCATTCTTGCCACCTCTTATATTAATTGTAACATAAAGTTGCTATTTTGGAAATTAAATTTTTATCTTTACCTTTCTTTACTTTTTAAGATTTTCATACTAAATATTCATTTTAAACAAAATAATAATAGGTCAATTACCTTATTGATATTTTTATCTATACATAAAATACTTATAAAGGATGTGAGAAAAATGAATTCATATTATCAAAGCTATCCCAGAAATAATAATCGCAATCAAAGGGGAATTATACCTCTAGTAGTAGGTGGTGTCATTGGTTATGGAATTGGGGTAAATTCAAATAGGCCTAATTTCTATCAACCACCTTTCTTTGGACCTATGCCATTTTACCCATGGTCACAGCCGATAATAGTATACCCTCCTATGTATAGAAGAATAAATATCTACCGTCTAAGACGGTAGATTTTCTCCCAAGCCTATAAGGCTGTCTGCAACTGCACGCTTTTCAGCGCTCCGTGGTC
>CAJFVY010000070.1 GCA_904420615.1 uncultured Bacilli bacterium
CAAAATAAAAATACTGTTAACAAGAATATTGTTACAGTATTTATGATACATTACATTTCGTTAATTGTTAATTGTTCATTAAACTCAGCATAGTTTAAATAAACTGTCCATAATAAGAAACGTTTACCTGTTGTTTGGTCAAATACTAGTATATAATCTCTTCCTGCTGATTCTAATATACCAGAAAAGACACGATCACGCCATTCTAAAGAGTCAGAGTAAGAAAAATAAAAGTTTCCAAATTTTCCTACATTTAATCTTAGAATACCTTCAGCATAGGTCATTTCTGTAGAATTATTTTGGTTATTTAAATTGTTATTCATTCCGTTGGTAGTATTTTGTGGTATAAAGTTTTGATATGGAGGATAGGTACTTTGTGATGGAATAGAAAATCCATTTTGATTCATAATATCAATTCCTTTCAAAATAATCATATGATTAAGGAATTAATTTATGAAGCTATTTCTTCTTCTAACATACTATCAAATACTGGATCACTGTCTGTTGGTTCTGTTCCTTTTATATAATACATTAATTTTTGCTTTCCATCATTAGTAGTAACTGGTTTTCCAGTAATAGGATTAACTAATACTCCCACTACATTACTTGGTTGTTCATACCAAGCATCTTCTTTTCCTTCCATAAAGTCTTCCATCGAATTAATCCAAATATTTTGAGCATATTTGTATTCACTGGAGTCTAAATCTCTATTATCATCATATCCACACCAAACTGCCGTTACAACATCTTTATTATAACCAATATACCAATTATCAGTGTTAGTTGTTCCACTTTTTAATGCATAAGTATAATGCATTTTAGCCGCCAAGTTAATAGCTGTAGGATAGTTATAATCTATAAAGGCAGAATCATAAGTAGCAGTCAATAAGTTGTTAAGAATAAAGGTCAAACTCTTATTTAAAATAGCTCTTTTCTCATTATCTTTTTCATATAAAATATTTCCTTCACTATCCACTACCTTTTCAATAAAATGTGGTTCTATTTGATATCCCTCATTAGCAAATGCTGAATAAGCACCAACCATTTCTAGCATAGATATTTCACTAGTTCCAAGAGCTAAAGATGGTACTTCATCTAATTCTGAAGTAATACCTAATCTTTTAGCCATATCTACTAAAGTATCTTCCCCTAAAAACATGTGTGTCTTTACAGCATAAATATTTTCAGAATAAGCAATTGCTGTAGCCATAGAAATTGGTTGATTTCCATATTTTCCATTATAGTTTTGTGGTGAATATGTTTCATTATTAGAAAAAGTAAATGTTGTTTCTTGACTCTGAAAAGTAGTAGAAGCAGTAAAACCATTTTCTAATGCTGCATAATATAAAATGGGTTTCATAGTAGATCCAACTTGTCTTTTGGCAGAAATAGCTCGATTATACTCCGAATTATTATAATTTTTCCCACCTACTAACGCTAGTACACCACCAGTTTCAGGATCTATCATAATACTTGCTACTTCTAATTCACTATCAGGCATAGTTTCTTCAATATTTTCTTCTAATTCTCTTTGTGCTTCTAAATCAAGTGAAGTATAAATCTTTAATCCTCCTGTTTCTAAATAAGTACTAGGTATTTCACTTAACTCATTTAGTTCATCTAAGACTGCATTTTGATAATACATAATAGTTGAAAGCTCTTCTTGTTCTTCTTGTCCTACAAAAACTAATTCTTCTTTCATGGCCTCATCATATTCTTCTTTACTAATCACTTTATCATCATACATACTTTTTAAAATCATTTGTTGTCTACTAATTGCTTTTTCCCGATCTACAAAGGGAGAATAATTACTAGGAGACTTGGGTATTCCTGTTAACAAAGCAGCCTCAGCTAGAGTCAGATCTTTAGCACTCTTATTAAAATAAAATCTACTAGCATTTTCAATACCATACATACCATGTCCATAATTAATCGTATTTAAATATCCTTCTAGTATTTCATCTTTACTATAGTGAGTTTCAATTTCAATGGTATACCACATTTCTTTCCATTTTCTTTCCCAAGTTTTATCAAAATCCAAAAATAAATTTTTAGCATATTGTTGTGTAATAGTACTAGCACCTTGTTTTGTACTCATTGATGTAATATTAACAAATAAAGCTTTTAATATTCTTAAATAATCAAATCCTTTATGTTTATAAAAATTTTTATCTTCAGTATTTATAGTAGCTTCTATTAAATAAGGAGAAATATCATCTAGTGAAATCCATTCTTTAGAACCGCTACCTTGAAAAAAAACATTATTATTATTATCAAACAAGGTGAATTGATTTGCACTTTTAATTTGTAATTTTGGAGTTAAATAAGCATATGTATAGACAGCAATATGAGCAAAAATAAATAATAATATAGGTAAAATAATCCATTTAAAAATTTTCTTAAACCTTTTCATGCTTTTTCACCTCATAGTTAGTTTGAACAATAATTTAAATTTCATAATTATTTTTAATATAACATTAGAAAATATCATAAATTTGATACTTTTTTAGTAAAAGTATTGAATTTGGTAATAATAATATTGTTGATTTAATTTTATTTTCTTTGTAAGAAAAGATAAAATAATTTATACTAATATTACAAGATAAAGATGGTTGGTGATGGTATGTTTTTAAATGTTTTATTTTTAATTGTTGGTTTTATAGTAATTATCAAATCATCTGATATTTTAGTAGATGCGGCTTCTTCTTTGGCTTTAGGATTTAAAATACCTAAGATGTTAATAGCATTAACTATTGTATCTTTTGGAACTTGTGCTCCTGAAGTTGCTATATCTTTTCAAAGTGTTAGTAATGGTGATGGAGTTATGGCATTTGCTAATGTAATAGGAAGTTGTATTGTAAATGTCTTTTTAATTATAGGTTTAGCTAGTTTTATTAGACCAATTAAAGTAAAACATGCTACCATCAAAAAAGAATTACCTCTTTTACTGACTATTACATTTGCTTTTTCTATTTTAATGTTAGATGGACTTTTTAATCCTTTAACAAGTAATACTTTTTCTCGAAAAGATAGTCTTGTTTTAATCGTGTTATTTTCCATGTTTATTTTGTATTTAGTTGGTATGTTATTCCGTCGGAAAAGGGAAACAGAACAAGTAAGTACCGGTAAATTTTCTACAATTGCTTCTTGTTTTCTTCTTGTAATATCTATTATTTTAATTATTTATAGTAGTGATTTAATTATAGAGTGTGCTAAAAATATTGCGAGTGCTCTACATGTTAGTGAAAAAATTATTACGATGACAGTTATTGTAATAGGAACTAGTTTACCTGAGCTAATTATGACAGTTACTAGTGCTAAAAAAGGTGAATTTGATATGGCAATTGGTAATATTATTGGTACTAATATTTTTAATATCTGTATTGTTTTAGGATTACCTATTCTTATTTATGGAGACATTGTATTAGAAGGATTTGGTTTTATCGATATATTAGCAGTTTTTCTATCCTCCTTTCTTTTATTTATTTTTGCTAGGAGTGAAAGAACAATTAGTAAAAAAGAAGCTATTATTATGCTGTTAGTATTTGTTATATATTATGCATATTTATTGATTTGAAAGAGAGATAGACTTATTATAATCTGTTTTTCTTTTTCTTGCTTATCAAAATATTATTTGTTATAATCTAGCATAGAAATGGGGAATGACTTTGAAAGAGATTCTTATTAAATCAAAAATTAAAAACCAAGATGAAGAAATAGTCTTTGAAGGAAAGGGTGTATGGAATTTAGAAAATAATTCCATTCAGTATCAAGATAAATTAGCTCTTCTAACCATATTTTTGGAAGACAATATTATGTTGCGAGAAACAGAAGATAGTATTTTAAGTTATAAATTTAAAGAAAATACTAAGTCTAATTTCGAAGTGTTTTTAAAAGATACAAAACAAGCTGGTTTTGTTCCTCTGGAAACATTTGCTATTAAGAAAGATAATCACTATTATGAAGTTACCTATCAAATAGAAGGAAATAATTTTAAACATCATTATCAAGTAGAATGGCAAGAAATATAACATGTGATTGAAGGAGAGCACTATGAATTTTTTAAATACTGTAGAAAAAAATATATTAAATAAATTTAAAGAAAATAATATTCCATTAGAAGAACTAGTACTTCTTCCAAGTAATAAAAAAGAGTTAGGAGATTATCAAATAAATGATGCTATGAAACTTGCTAAAGTAATGCATAAGTCTCCAAGAGAGATCGCTGAAGAGTTGGTTGAATATCTAGAAGAAACAGGTTACTTTAAGAATATTAATATTGCAGGAGCAGGATTTATCAATTTAAGCTTTAAAGATGAGTTATTAACAGAATATGTGGATAAAATATTTTCTAGTGATACAAGAGATGTGGAAAAATTATCCAAGGAACGAATTATGATTGACTATGGTGGTGCTAATATTGCTAAAACACTTCATGTAGGACATTTAAGAAGTGCTAATCTGGGAGAAGCTCTAAAGAGGCTAGCAAAACATTTAGGAAAAGAAGTTATAGCGGATGTTCATTTTGGTGATATTGGAAGACAATCTGGAATGGTAATTTATGAGTTGAAACAAAGATATCCTGATCTTAATTATTTTAGTGGGAAAGAAGAACAAGTTTGGGATGAACTTCCTATTACAGGAGAAGACTTAGAAGAGATATATCCAACAGCCAGTAATAAAGCTAAAGAAAATGAAGAGATAATGGATGAAGTAAGAGAAATAACTGCCGAATTAGAATCCGGTAAAAATAAAGGTTATGTTGCTCTTTGGAATAAAATTAAAGCAATATCGATAGAAGATATTAAAGAAATTTATCAAGAGTTAAATACAGATTTTGATCTATGGGAAGGAGAAAGTGATGCTTATCCATATATAGATGAAACTATAGATATTATGGAAAAATCTGGTTATTTAGTAGAAAGTGAAGGAGCCAAAGTAGTAGATGTAAAAGAAGAAACCGATAAAGCTCCTATGCCTCCTTTAGTAGTAATAAAAAGTAATGGAGCTACTTTATATGCAACAAGAGAACTAGCCACTTTAGAATCAAGAATGAAACGTTTTCATCCTAAAGAAATTTGGTATATTACAGATTTACGACAAGAACTATATTTTACTCAAGTCTTTAGAGCAGCATATAAAACCAATCTAGTTTCTAAGAATACAAATTTAGAATTTTATGGTTTTGGTACTATGAATGGCACAGATGGTAAACCCTTTAAAACAAGAGATGGAAATGCTGCCACTTTAAAATCATTGTTAAAAAGTGTTAAAGAAGAAATATTAACTCATATGAATAAAGATATGGAAAATAAAGATAAAATTGCTAATATGATAACTATAGCGGCTATTAAATATGCAGACTTTTTACCTAATAGAACAACGGATTATATCTTTGAACCTAGTAAATTTATTGATGTAGAAGGAAAGACTGGACCATATCTTTTGTATAATACAATTAGAATGAAATCTATTCTAACAAAAGCAAAAGATTTAAATATAAATTATTATCACTATTATAATAAACCAATTGGTACTGAAAAAGAAATAATACTTTTATTATTAGAAAAGAATAATATTTTTCATAAAGCTTATAATAATAAGGACTTGAGTTCTATTGCAGACTATTTATATAATTTAACAAGTCTATATAGTCGCTTTTATGAAGAAAATCATATTTTAACTGAAAAGGATGATAAAATAAAAGAAAGTTGGCTAACTTTAACTAACTTAGTTAAAGAAACCAATGAGGAATTATTAGATATTCTTGCTATTGACATACCAGAAAGAATGTAAAGAAAGAATATCCTGTCGTCTAATTTTGTAAAAATATATAAATATAAAAAAAAGTATTGCCTTTTATATTAATTCATGCTATAAGTTTATATGATTTAATTCACAAATGAAAAATTATTGCATATACTGCTCTTAGCTATAGGAGGAATTTTTATGAAGTTAGCTAAAATGACTAAAGATGAATTAGAATTATTATCCCACAAAGATATTACTTATTATATATTGGAGGAAGAAGGTAAAAAAAATACAGCAGATCTTTTCAAACAGATTGTAGCACTTTTAGATCTTCCTCAATCTACTTTTGAAGAAAAAATAGGGGATTATTATACTTTGTTGACTACTGACAAACGTTTTGTTATGTTAGAAGATGGTAATTGGGATTTAAGGAGCCGTCATACTTCTGATAAAGTTGTAAAAGTAGAACTTGATGATGACGATGAAGATGATTTAGATGAAGAAAAAGATGATATGGTGCCTGATGAAATAGAAGAAGATAACTATGATGATGGTGATACAGATGCATCTGACTATGATGATGGAACAGATGATGATTTAAAAGATTTAGTTGTAGTTGATGAAGAAGATTTAGAAGAAAACTAAAATATTGTTTTCTTTTGACGGAGTCTAAATTTATCGGAAAGCGAAGTTAATAGTTGATAATATTATATAATGCCTTAGAAACATTAGAACTAGAATGCAAG
>CAJFVY010000071.1 GCA_904420615.1 uncultured Bacilli bacterium
ATTACAAATAGAGGAATTGGAATAAATTTAAATACGGAAATATAAAATGTGTAAAAAAAAGTGTCCTAAAACTTGACATAAATCCATTATTTTAAATAAGTTTAAGGGGATAGTACCTAAACAACTAGCTATTCCATTGATAATGTATCATATTTCTATTTGTAAAACAATCGAACAAGATACATTTTTGATAGAAAGTTTGTTTCGTTTTAGAAGAACTATTTCTTCTTTTTTATTGCTCTAATAAAAATCTTTATGTTATACTTTTTTTGAGAGTGATGTGATAAAGATGCAATTCTATAATTTAGATCATGAAGTTTCTTTTGAAGATTTAGAAAACTTTAATTTTCCTAATCAAAAAATTGGTGTAATTGCTCATATTGAAAATGAAAATGGAGAAATATTACTGCAACAAAGAGGAATAAAATCTCGAGATGAGAATGGGCTTTATGAAGATATAGGAGGAAAAGTAGATAAAGAAGATACTAGTTTTAAATCTGCTATTATGCGTGAAGTAAAAGAAGAAGCAGGCGATGAGATTAATTTAATTTTTAGTGATTCTATTGGAATCTATCATTGTTATAAAAAGAATATTAATTGGATAATAATAATCTATTTTGCTAAATATATTGATGGAAAAATTAAAATAATGGAGCCTTTAAAATGTACTGATTATCACTTTTTTAAATATGATGAGGCAATTAATTCAGAACTAGTTACTGAAAGTTGTAAATATTTAATAAAGAGTATTAAAAATGCTAGGAGATAAATTATGTTAGAAGTATGTGACTTAAAGAAAAAATTTGTGAAATACAATGAAAAACATCAAAAAGAAGAATTCTATGCCAATAATGGTATTAGTTTTAAAGCTAAAGAAGGAGAAATTATTGGGATACTTGGTCCAAATGGAGCAGGAAAAACTACTTTACTTAGAATGATTGCTGGTATTTTAGAACCAACTAGTGGAACGATTTCTTTTGGAAAATTAGATTATCATCATAACGAGATAGAGATCAAAAAAAGTATTGCTTACCTTTCTGGAAATACAAAGCTTTATAATACATTATCTCCTTATGAGCTTTTAAAAATGTGTGGAAATATTTATGGTGTACCTAAAGATAAATTAGAATCTAGAATTAAAGAAATATCTAAAAAGTTAAATATGGATTCATTTCTATATAATAGAATCGAAAACTTATCAACGGGACAAACCCAAAGAGTTAATATTGCAAGATGTTTAGTACATGATCCCAAGTATTATATTTTAGATGAAGCAACTAGTGGTCTTGATATTATTTCTAGTCAAATTATTCTTGATTTTATTAAAGAAGAAAAGAAACATGGAAAGATTATTTTATATTCTACCCATTACATGGAAGAAGCCGAGAATATTTGTGATTATGTGATTATGATTAATAAAGGAGTTTTGATAAAAGAAGGAACTCCAACTGCAATAAAAAAAGATACTAAGACAACAAATTTAAGAGATGCTTTCTTCTGTTTAATTGGGGGTGTATCATATGAATAATTTAATGAATATATTAAAAAAAGAATTAAGAGAAATGTTTCGTGATAAAAAATCACTTGCCATGATGTTAATTATACCAATTTTAATACCTCTATTAGTGATGGGAATGTCAGCTTTATTTGAATCAGAAATTAATAAACCCATTACAGATTATAATAAAATTGGTTTTGATTATGAATTAAGTGAAGAAGAGAAGAAGCTTGCTGATAATTTTGAAATAAATGTTGTAACTAGTGATATTGATACACTAAAAGATAAATATAAAAATGGAGAAATTAATCTTTATGTTACCAAAGATAATACTACTTACACGATTCATGGAGAGGACAATGAAACAACTAGTTATGCTTCTGCATTAATGGATAGTTATTTTGCTTCCTATAAAGAATATTTACAGACTAATTATTTAGAAGAAAATGAGATTAATCCTAATGAGGTAACTAATATTATTACAGTTAAAGAAGATCTTGAAGAAGTAGAAAATTATTATGGTAATTATATTGTAAACTATGGATTCTTATTCATCATAATGGCTATTACAATTTCAGCTACATATCCTGCAACTGATGCAACAGCCGGTGAAAAAGAAAGAGGAACACTCGAAACATTACTTACTTTTCCAATTAAGAGTAAAGATATTATTATTGGTAAGTTCTTAAGTGTTTCTTTATCGTCTATTATAACTGGCCTTCTTAGCTTAGTTCTCATGTTGATCTCCTTAGTAATTGCTAATAATAGTTTTGAAATTTATAAAGATACTAATTTAATGTTATCTACAAGTAGTTTAATCTTTACCATTGTTGTAATTATTGCTTATTCTTTATTAATTAGTGGGCTATGTATTGCGATTGCTAGTAAATCTAAGACTTTTAAAGAAGCCCAAAGTGCTCTAACACCCTTAACCTTTATCTCATTCTTTCCCGGAATGATTGCTTTTATGGCAGGAGTTAGTTCATCACCAATCTTATCTCTTATTCCATTCTTAAACTATACCTTGTTATTCCAAGATATAGTAACAGGAACAATTGATATCGTAAATATTTTATTGATGAGCATTTCTACTATTGTGGTTATTACTTTAGTATTAGTAGTAATCATTAAACAATATAAATCAGAAAAAGTATTATTTTAGGGCTATTAAGAGCTCTTTTTTGTATTTAATATAGTTTGTGATATAATTTTCTTATAAAAATATTATATTGTAGATAGAAAGCAAGTGATTAAATGAAAAAGATAGTAACATTTGTTTTAATAGTTTTTTCTTTACTATTGTTTTGCAATATTACTACTGTAACTGCTGAAGAAGTAAATTTAAGTCATCAAGTCACACTATTAAGAGCAGGCGGTGGAGGTTCTAGTAGTAGTGGTGGTTCTAGTGGAGGTAGTAGTGGTACACATGGAACTAGTAGAAATTATGGACCTACCAGTATCATTTCCAATATTCTTTCTCATATTATATTTATCTTTATATTTTGCGCCTCTGCCATTGTTTTGTATGTGAAAGTAGTAAGAGCTTCTTTTAATAGTAAAAGATATTTAAAATTGTTAGATGATAAAGATATTGCGTGGAAATATAAGACTATTGAAAAACAAGTAGTAGAAACATTTTATGTTGTACAAGAGGCATGGACTAATAATAAAATAGAACAAGCAAAAGATTATATGGATCAAGATCTATATGAACAGTTTAAAATAAAATTAGAATGGATGGATATGAATCATAGAAGGAATGTCTTAAAGAAAATAAGACTAGTAAATTTAAAGCCTGTATCAGTCTATGATGATAAAGATGATAAGAAAGACTTGATTTGGTTTTATATAAAGGGAAAAATGATAGATTATATTGTAGATACAGAAACTAATGAAATGATTAGTGGTGCTAAGCGCAATCATTCTTTCATAGAGTTTTGGAAATTTGTAAAAAATGATAAAGATAGATGGGTATTAAGTGAAATATTGCAAGAAGATGAAAGTAAAAAAATAAATTTTCAATAAGATTAAAATTTATTTCGTGGTAGTTATTGAATGGGTTAAACTATAAAGACTCAGATATTATTTGCATGTCGTATTTGATAATTCAAATAAAAATCATATTTAATAAACAAAAATCGATATTTTAAGTATATCGATTTTTCTCTTTTAGTCACCAAACATTTCGAAGATTTCACTCATAAAAGATTCTCTTTTTTTCTTTTTAGGTTTTTCTTCATAGTGTTTACTTTCTTGATGTACCTTTTCTTCCTTCTCTTTATTTATATAACTATCTTCTTTTTCCATAATTTTTTCTAGTTCTCCTCGATCAAGCCAGATACCACGACATTCTGGACAATAATCAATTTCAACCCCTTTCTTTTCACTCATTAAAAGAGTTACATCTTTACATACGGGACATTTCATATAAATCTTCCTTTCTTTTTATTTTTATTATAACTTATGATAAAATGATAGTAAATAGAAACTTACTATTATATAATAAAATAGGTGATAATATGTTTCAAGTATTAGAAGATAAAACAGTTTATAAGGGTGAGAATGGAGATATATTAGGAGTTGTTACTTATCCTAAGATTAGTTCCAATACTGTTGATGTAAATCATACCTTTGTAGATCCTAAAATGAGAGGTAAGGGGCTTGCTAGTGAACTATTAAGTCATGCTTTTCAGTATTTCAAAGAAAATAATTTACAAGCGAAGTGTAGCTGTTTTTATGCTAAAAAGTGGATTAAAGAACATAGTGAATACCAAGATATCATTATTTCATCAAGATAAACCAATAGTCGATTGTGAAAAAATAGTACTCTTGTTATAATGACGGTAAGGAGTGAAAAAAAATGGATCATAATAAAATTGGTAAATTTATTGCTTTTCTTCGAAAAAAGCAAGGATTAACACAACAAGAATTAGGAGAGAAATTATTTGTAACAGATAAAGCTGTTTCTAAATGGGAAAGAGGAATTAGTCTTCCCGATATACAAATATTAAACTCTTTAGCAGACATTTTAAAAGTAGATGTTTCAGAAATATTAAATGGAGAGTATGGTAAAAAGAAAAACTTAGATGTAGAAAAAGCAATTGATGAGGCTATAGAAAACATTCATAAAGAACAAGAAAAGAAAAAGAAGAAAAGAAGAAAAATTATTATTATTTCTAGTATTTGTTTCTTGATTGTTGGACTTGTTGTTTTTTTACTCATTAGTGATTATATCAAATATCATCCTACAACTATTGTAAATGGAGAAAACTTTTTTAAACTAGGTAAATATGATATTGAAAAAAAAGGATTAGATGGTATAAATGATATTATAGAAAAGTCTACTAATATGTCTAGTAGGTATAATATTGCATCTTTTGTTACAGATTTAAATTCTAATGGGACCATAAAGGACTTTACATTATCTTTAAATGTTTTTGATGAACAAGAAAAATATATTGGTAAAGCTTATTATGAATACAAGAATAATATTTTAACTTATAGTGAGCCAGTAGATGATAATTTGTTATTAGTAGAATATTATTCTAAGAATAGTACGATTCCTTATATTAGTGAACAAATAAAAAAGATTCCTTTAAAAGAACAAATAAGATTAAGTAATTTAGATTATTATGTTTTACGCTATCAACCAAATACTAAATTAGATAGTGGTACTCCTATTTTTGATGGTAGGAATAGCAAACAAATTAAAGCTTTATCTTATGAAGATTATAGTAATGGACTAGGTGGAATGAGTGATAGTGATATAAGTGTTGTAATTCGTTTATATGATGGTTCTAGTATGGTAGCAGACGAACAGTATTTATATGTTTTTGATTCTCTTGAAGAAGAAGTTCCTGATACTTCCAATTATATGATGGAAACAGACTATTACATTACAAATGGTACTTTAAAGTTTACAAGAGATTATGGAAGAACTTATATAGATACAGATATTACAAGTGATGAATTAGATGAAACATTAAATTTTTATGGTAGTCTATCCCTACAACCTAATAGTTGGTTTATAAAAGAAGATGATACATTTCCAATTGCTTACTTTTATTTAGAGGATCCTGTTTTAAAATTATCAAGAGATAATGGTTCTAGTTGGGAAAATATTACTTTTGATTTAAATAATGTTCTTAATAAACCAATTACAACTAGGGTAGTAGGTTTTGCTTCTCCAACTTTTGGTTATGTAGCTTTAGGAACAGATTGGACTATGGGTTCCGGTGAGTTAAAAAGAATATACTTTACTTATGATGCTGGTAAGACTTGGAAGGAAGTGGAAGCTCCTCTTAATGGTACATCAAATACCCTAATTGATATGTTTATGTATGATGAAAATCATGGTATTATTGTCTTAAAAGATAAAGTAGATATTAATTTTCCTTTGATCTATGCTACAAATGATGGGGGAGAAAATTGGCAGGAAGTTGATTTTTCCTACTTTAATTTACCAGATGAGATTACTTATCTTACTGATGTAGATCGTATTACGAAAGAAGATAATCAATATTATATTACTTTAGGACAAGGAAATAATGGCATTTTAAAAGCAGTTTTTAGAACTAATGATTTATTAAGTCCTTGGACTTTTGTAGAAACAAAAGAAGAAAACATTCATACTGTAGGATAAAAAGAAAGAAGAGATTAGGATGAAGAAAATAGAAGAAAATATTTTTGAAATAGAAAAAGAAGATGTATTGTCTTTTTTACCACATCGTTCTTTAGAAAGTAATAAAGGAGATTTTGGAATTGTTGGTATTATGGGTGGTTGCCTTAATTATTCAGGAGCTGTGAAACTAGCTAATATGAGTGCAGCATCTCTTAGGAGTGGTTGCGGTGTAGTAAGAGTCATTGTACCAGATAAAATAACTTCCGCTGTTAGTCCTTATTTACTAGAACAAACACTATATTCTCTTTCTAGTGATGCAACTGGTCATATAAAATTTGTAAAAGAAGAACTCACTGCGGCAATTTCAAAATTAGATGCTTTAGCATTTGGTATGGGACTTGGAAATGGTTCTGATAATGAAAAGATTCTTGCCTTTTTACTAGAACATTTTACTGGAAATTTACTAATTGATGCCGATGGGTTAAATACACTTTCTATAATGGATCAGAATATTTTATTAAAAGCTCAAGGAAAGGTTATTTTGACACCACACTTAAAAGAATTTTCAAGACTTATAAAATTAGATATAGAAGAAATTAAAAAAAAGCCAATCGAATTAGCTTGTAGGTATGCTAAAAAGTATCATGTAATTTTATTGTTAAAAGGTCATACTACTATTGTGACAGATGGGAACATAGTCTATTTAGTAACTAGTGGATGCCCTGGAATGGCAACAGCTGGTAGTGGTGATGTCTTATCTGGTATTATAATTGGTATGGCTTATCATAAAGTAACTGCATTATCAGTAGCTTGTTCTTCTTATTTAGCAGGTCTTGCTGGAACTATTGCTGAAAAAGAAAATACAGATATTGCTATGATTGCTTCTGATACAGTAAAAAGTTTGCCTCTTGCTATAAAAAGTATTAGGAATGAACAGTAGGTATGGCTATTAAGACGATTTCCGTTGGATAAATACATCCACCATAATAACGTAAATAAAAATCATAGTTAGGATTCATTTCTTTAATTTTTTTTGGTATTTCAAATAAATCATTATTATGATGATAGACAGAAATTAAAAGAATAGGGTGATCTGCAATAATATGATTTCTACAACCATCTAAGGCTTTTTGCTCGTCACCTTCGATATCCATTTTAATCATTGTTATTTTTTCTTCTATATCATTATCAATTGTAGTAACTGGTACTAAGATGTTACCATTATCATGATTCGTGATTTGATTAGCAGATGCTGATTCATTATTTTCTATTATATAGCTATTACCACTAAAATTACTGCATGCCTTTTTATTAAAAATAATGTTATCATATTGATATAGATTGTTTTTTAGGGTAGAAAAAGTAGTTGGAGTCATTTCATAACAATATATTTTATTATAAGAATGAATTCCATAAGTATCAAAAAAGTCTAGAATAGTATCACCAGTATATGCACCCAAATCAACTAATACTTCATTGTGACAATGAGGAATTAAATCAAGATCAAAATAGTGTTTGTAATTTCGTTCCGCTACTTCACTTAAGGTTACAAAGTCATATTGATACCAATTATTTAAAATACCATATAATATTTTTTTAGATTTATAGTCTTTTAAAGATTGATATAGTTCTATAAAATCATTTCGATGTTCTTTTAAGCATTTTGCTTTTAATTCGATGACTGTATAATCTTGATTATTAGTATCTAATGTTCCCCAATATCCAAATTGATTAAGAAAATTTTCTGTAGAAATTCTAGTTTCTTCTGGTACTCTATAAAATTTAGCTTTAATATTATCTAAAATTTCATTTATATCTAATACTTCTAAGCATTTCATTAAATCATAAAACTTTTTATCTACTATATTCATAAAATCACCTTAGTTTATTTTATTGTAAGTTCAAAAATATATGATCGTTTTGTGTGAAAAATTTACAAAAAGCAGAATAGTATTAAGAATTATCAAATTATAATTAGTTTAAAAGTAAAAAATAGAATACTAACTAGCTAAGAGAAAAAAATAAAAACTCTAGCTAGTTTTTTATATGAATTATGATAATTGGGTGATTTGCTAAGTCCTTTTCTTTATGATAAAGTGATTTCACTTAAGAAAAAGAAAGGAGTAAAAATGATGAAACAAGCTAATTATATTTCTATGTTAAGTGATAGTTGTTTTAAATATTTATTTAAGAAAGAGGAATTTAGGCCTTTCTTTGAAGATATTATTAAATATATAACAGGAATAGATAGTAAAGGCTATCATTTAGTAGATAATGAACTAAACATTGGTAATAATAAAAGAAAAGATTATCGCTTAGATATTTTATTAGAGAAAGATAATCATTTAATATCAATAGAAATGAATCGATTCTTATATCCACATACAAGCATTAAAAATCATGCCTATTTATATCGTTTAGCAGGAAGTAATTATGCCAAAAGTGAAAACTATAAGAAAAAATATACTTGGCAGATTAATTTTAATAATTGCCGAAGTGAACATGGAAATATTATTAAATATGAGTTTTGTGATAAGAAGTATAATTTAGTGATAGAAGATATTAAAGATTATGAAATATATCTTTTAAATTACAAGGGAGTTAGGTATAATGGAACTAACAAGAGTGAGATGTATTTAGCAATGTTTACAGCAGAAAGTTATGAAGAATTAGAAGAAATAGTAGGAGAAAGCAAGGAGGGAAGAAGAATGTATGAAGAATTAAAGAAATTAGGAATTGATGATAAGTATGATGCTTATTATGATGCAGAAGTGATACATAGAAAAGAGTTAAATACAGTAAGACTTGAAGGACAAGAAGAAGGATATGCTTCTGGCAGTAAAAATAAAGGTAAAGAAATAGCAAAGAACTTGCTACATATGAATTTACCAATAGAAGATGTAATGAAAGCAACAGGATTGAGTAGAAAAGAAGTGAATCAGTTAGCTCATAGAATTAATTAGTATCTTGAAAGAGTTAACTTATTGTGTTAAAATTTACCTAGAAAGATAAAGGTGAGATAAGATGAAAAAAGCATCATTTCTAATTAACTATAAGTTACCTGGGGGGGGGGTATTTAAGTAAATATTCAGTAGAAAATAGTGTTTTCATAGTGTCTCAAAATAAGAAGAATAGAGTGTAATGCTTTATTCTTTTTTTCGTGTCTTTCAAAAAAGAAAAGGAGTAGAGGTATGATGAAAAAGAAAATAATAGTAATAGGAGTTTTGATACTCTTAGTAGTAACAGTTATTGGAGTAAGTTATGCAGCATTTAGTTATAGTCAAACTGGAAACTATGAGAATACAATAACAACAGGAGAAATCAGTATGAGTTATGATGAAACTAGTAAAGTAATC
>CAJFVY010000072.1 GCA_904420615.1 uncultured Bacilli bacterium
AAGCTAAAGAAGTATTGAAAGAAGTATATCACTCATTAAAAGAAAGGGGTTATAATCCAGTTAATCAATTAGTTGGATACTTAATTAGTGGTGACTTAGGATATATTTCTAGTTATCAAGATGCAAGGCGTAAAATACAAGCTTTTGATCGTAGTAAATTACTTGAAGTATTATTAACGTCTTTTATAGGTGAAAAATGACCTATATGGGACTAGATCTAGGAACTAAAACAATTGGTGTATCTTTATCTGATAGTCGTGGTGTTTTAGCACGTCCTTATGGTGTATTAAGACATGATAATAATCCCAAAAGTTGCTTGATGGAATTAATTGGAATTATTGAAGAAAATCAGGTAGAAGAAATCATTCTTGGATTTCCTAAAAACATGAATAATACAGTAGGTCCAAGAGGAGAAGCAAGTCTATCCTTTAAAAAGTTACTAGAAGATAAAATAAAAATACCAGTTATTTTATCTGATGAAAGACTATCTACTGTAGAAGCAGAACATACTTTAATATCAGGTAATGTTAGGCGTAATAAAAGAAAAAAAGTAATTGATTCAGTGGCTGCTACTATTATATTACAAGAATATTTAGATAAAAAGGAGAAATAAAATGGAAGATAAAAATCAATTTAAATTAGTAGATGAGAATGGAAAAGAAACAATATATGATATCTTATTTACATTTGATAGTGAAGAGACTAATAAGAGTTATATAGTATATACAGATAATACAACAGATGATGCTGGAAATATTCAAGTTTATGCTAGTATATATTATCCTGGTAGTGAAACTACTAAATTAGATCCAATTGAAACTGATAAAGAATGGAAGATTATTGAAACGATTCTTAGTACGATACAAGAAGAAGTTAAGAATAGCCAAACTGGTAGTGAAAATTAAGAATATTAAGGGGTAGTTGTATGAAGAAAATGCGAATTGTAGCATTTATTGCTTTCGTTTTGGGACTTCTTTGTATTGCTCTTTTTGCAGTTTATACATATCAAGTGAGTCCTGTTGATAAAAATAGTGATGCTAGTTACGAAGTAGTAATTGAAAGTGGTATGAGTCGTAGTGAGATAGGTGATTTATTAGAAGATAAAGGATTAATACGTAGTGCTTTCTTTTTTAAAGTATATTGTGTAGTGAATGGAAATCAAAATTTAAAAGCAGCTACTTATCTATTTTCTAAGAATATGAGTATGGATGAAATAGTTGAATCATTAGAAGAAGGAAGTACCCATAATCCTAATGCTGTAAGATTAACTTTTCACGAAGGAAGAAGTGTGAAGGACTATGCTTCTTTGATAGAAGAAAATACAAATATTACAGCAGCTGAGTTTTTAGCTAAAGTAAATGATGTTACCTATTTAAATACATTAATTGATAAATATTGGTTTTTAACAGATGATATTTTGAATGATGAAATATATTATAAACTAGAAGGTTATTTAGCACCTGATACCTATGAATTTATTAGTAGTGAAGTAACATCAGAACAAATTATTGAAACGATGTTAGATCAAGAAAGTGTATTATTAGAACCATACCAAGATGAATTACAAGGAAGCAATATTCATGAAATCATAACTATGGCTAGTGTAGTAGAACAAGAAGGTATAAATGATGATGATCGTAAGATGATTGCAGGAGTATTTTATAACCGCTTAAATGCCAATATGAATATGGGAAGTGATGTCACTACTTATTATGCTTTTAATGAAGAAATGACAGGTGATTTAACTAGTGAAATGTTCGCTACTTATAATCCATATAATACAAGAAGTGCAGAAATGGTAGGAAGACTTCCTGTTGGACCTATTTGTAATCCATCTATAAATAGCATCATAGCGGCATTATCGCCAACGGAAAACGATTATTTATATTTTGTTGCTGATAAAAATGGAAATATATATTATACTAGAAGTAGTGCTGAACATGAAAGTAAAGTGGCAGAACTAAAAGAGAATGGTGAATGGATATGGTAAATAATTATACATTATTAAAAGAAATTATAAATTATGCAAAAGAAAATAAAGTACCTATTATGCAAAGTGAAGGAATTGATTTTGTAACTACTTTTATTATTAAAAATCAAATTAGAACGATCTTAGAAATTGGAAGTGGTATTGGCTTTTCTGCTATTATGATGGCTTTATGTCATGCTGATATTAGAATAGTAAGTATAGAAAGAGATCAAGATCGATATCTAGAAGCTGTTAAGAATATTAAAAAATTTGGCCTTGAAGATAGAATTACTCTTATTTATAATGATGCTTTTAATGTTAAACTAACCGATTCTTTTGATATGATTTTAATTGATGCTGCTAAAGCACAGAATCAACGTTTCTTTGAACTCTTTAAGAGTAATTTAAAAGAAAAAGGATATATCTTAACTGATAATATGTATTTTCATGGATTAGTTTCCAAAGATGAAAAAGAGATAAAGAGTAGAAATTTACGGGGAATTGTAAAGAAAATCAAAGAGTATATTACTTTCTTAAATAAGAATGAAGAGTTTACAACTAATATTTATGAAGTAGGTGACGGCATAGCCGTTAGTGAGAAAAAATAAGAGGTGAGAGAAATGTTTATTTTGGACGATATATCTTCCGTATGTAATGATGTTGGCTTGGCTTTTTTATTACAAAAAGTGCAGACTATCTTTGATATTATTTGTATTATTGTACCTATTATTTTGATAGTAGCACTTATTATAGTATTTATTCGTTTCTTATTTAATCCTGATCCCAAAAATGGTGGACCTAAGAATATAGTAACTAAAGTTATTTTGGCAGTAGCAATCTTCTTCTTGCCATTAGTGGTTGATTTGGTGATGGGACTTTTACAGTATGCCGTGTCAAGCAGTGGTGAAACTTCTGATACTTTTAGTGTTATATCCTGTTGGAATACAGCAGATAAACAATCTGTTTATATTCTTACTGTTGGAGGAGGCTCTGAAAATGGTAGCGGCGGTAATTCTGGTATGATGGGAGATTTAAGTGGCTTATATGCCTATAGGACAAATTCATAAAAGTTAGACGAGGTGATAAGAATATGCAACTTAATATGACGGATGAAGAAAAAAGAAGAGTCAAAAAACTATTAATTATTGGTGCTATTGTTATTATTGGTTTGTTATTAGCAAACTTTATATTAGGGTTAATAAATGAAGATTTTCAATTAGCTAAAGTAGACGAAGATAAAGATTTTGTCTATCAGGATGTAACTTCTCAAGTAGGAACCAGTGGTGTTTATTCAACCCAGCCAGTAATTAATTTAAATAGTGACGATGCTAGTAAATTAAATGAACAATTTAAAGAAGACTATCAGAAATATAGTAAAACAGGATTAGATCAATATACTTATTATTATGATGTATCAGAAGAGTATTTATCTATTGCGATTGTTCATAATTCGATTACAAGTGATGTACCAGTTACTGATATTAAGACCTATGTCCTTGAATTATATAATGGTACTTTAGTAGATGATGATACTTTATTAGAGAATTTTGATATTACTGAAGATGATCTAGATACAGCATTTGACGATGCACTTTCTGATATTTATAATGATGAAGTAAGAGCTTCTATTATTAGTAGTAATACCTGTAATTATAATTGCTTCTTAGAAAGACGATTGACGGGTTACAAAAATACAGATTATCAATTATATGTCAAAAATAATCAATTAGCTTTTTATCGTCCATATAATGTTTTTTCAAGTGATGAAAGAGAAACTAACTATTTTTTAAATTCTAGCGAAGACTTCTTATTTGAACTTTAAGTAGTATCATTTGCCAAAATAAGATATTTATGTTATTATGAATATGTAAAGAAATTTTACATAAATTAAAAAGTTAATAACAAAGGTTTCAAATATAAAAGAGATATGAGTATAAGGACATCAAAAATGACATTTTCGGGCTGCCCTTCAAATGTCAT
>CAJFVY010000073.1 GCA_904420615.1 uncultured Bacilli bacterium
AAAATGATTTCCAGAATCTAAATATAAATAACCTTTTCTACCATCTAATTGTGGTAAGATTTCATTATAATAATTAATTTGCTCAAATTTTGTTAAAGTTAGATAAACACTATTACCATCATCCATATAAAGAAGGAATCTGTCTTTATCGTAGTCATTTGGTAAATAAGTAATTTCACTAATCTGTTGCTTTGTCTCTTCATTAATTTCTAACATAGCCTCTAAAAAGTCTTCATACTTATCTTCTGGTACTTCATTTGTTAATTTTGGTACATTATAACTAATTTCTTGATCAGTGGTTACTTCTTCCCCATTTTCTAATATTAACTTACCATCAGATTCTTTTTTTACTAATACTTGATATTCAGTAACATTAATTACAAATATATGATAGAATTCCCGATTAATTGTTACTTCTTTAATAAAAGGGCTTGTTTCTATTTTAGAGATTAAATCACGCTTCGTAGTTTTGTAAAAACTAGGATAATTTCCTATTTCAGCTAAGTCAATAATTTGTTGATCTGTAACAATATCGTTGCCTTTAATAATAATATTTTTAATTTTAGCATCCAAAAAAACATTAATAACAAAGACTATTAACGCTACTAAAACAATGAATATAATAAATGGTAAAATTTTTATTCTTTTCTTTTTCACAACTTTTGGCATGTTATTACTCCCAATTTACAAATTCTTGTTCTATTTTTAAAGTAATACCGTAATGTTCTTTTACTGCGTCTTTTACAAATAATATTAAGTCATGGATATCTTTGGCACTTGCTTCATGTTTATTTATGATAAAGTTAGCATGTTTTTCAGAAACTTCTGCTCCACCTTTCGTCAAACCTTTTAGACCAATATCTTCTATTAGTTTTCCTGCAAATAACCCTTCTGGGTTTCGGAATACACTTCCAGCACTAGGATATTCTAGTGGTTGACTTTCAAGTCGTCTCAAACGACGTTCTTTTACTACTTTTTCTAATTCTTTCCTATCTCCATAAGTTAACTTTATTCTTACCTCAAGACAGATATAATCTTTATGTTTTTGCAAAAAGGAACTACGATAATGAAAATCCATCTCTCTATTAGATAAAGTAATAATTTTTAAATCGTCCGTTAACACCGTCACAGCCTGTACAATATAACCCATATCACTTTTATAAGCACCAGCATTCATATATACTGCACCGCCAATACTTCCAGGAATACCAGTGGCAAATTCTAAACCTGCTAAACCACGTTTTATGGCTTCACGTGCTACTTTCATTAAAGAGCAACCAGCACCACATACTAATTTATCTTTCATGAATTCCATTTTATTGAATTCATCTAATTTAATTAAAACTCCATTATAACGTTTATCACTAAATAAAAGATTGCTACCATTTCCTAATACTTGCCATTTAATATGATATTTTCTAATTAAGCGACACAATTTAATCAAACAATTAGTATTTTTAGGATAGACAATAACATCAACAATACCACCTACTTTATATGTTGTATATTTACTTAAAAAAACATCTTTTTGTATTTTACCAATATTAGCTTTTTCTAGTTCTTTTAAAAACTCCTGCATCATGTTTCATCCCTTACTAATTTTTTTGCTTCTTCATAAATTAACGTTGCACTATTAGGCTTTGCTAACTTTAATAACGCTTTTTTCATTTTATCATATTTTTCTCTATCCGTTAATAGATTATCTATTTCTTTCTTTAAATTTTCTTCATTAAAATTATCTTCAGTTAGAATACTGCAAGCTCCTACTTTTTCAAGAGATAAGGCATTTTTCATCTGATGATTATTACTAACATAAGGACTAGGTACCATAATAGATGGTAAAGCAATAGAAGTAATCTCAGCAATCGTTGAGGCACCACTTCTTGTAACCATAATATCCGTAACTTTCATGACTTTTATTAAATCTTTATAAAAAGGTAATATCTTAACATTCTTTGGAATAGTTAAGGATTGATATTCTTTAAAATAATTTTCTCCAGTAATTAATAATACTTCATAAGATTGATTTACAAAAGAAGTAATCATTTTCTTTAGTTTTTCAGTCATAGTCATAGAACCAAGTGATCCCATCACAATTAAGACTAGTTTTTTATCCTTACTAAGTCCTAACTCACTTTTGGAAATAGGTCTAATATTTTGTATTTCTTCACTACGAGGATTACCTGTATATACTGTTTTGTGCTTTGGAAAATATTCTTTACTATCTTCAAAAGATACTAATACTTTATCAACGTAACGACTTAAAAACTTATTAGAAATACCAGGAATTGAGTTTTGTTCATGAATCATTGTTTTATAGCCTAATTTTGCTGCCGCATATAAAACAGGGGCACTAATATATCCTCCTACTCCAATTACAATATCTGGATTAAATTTTTTTATTTCTTCTTTAGCAAGTTTTACGGCCGCTACATATTTTTTAATTACTCTAAAATTTTTAAAGATATTTTTACGATTAAGTCCTTCCATAGGAATACCAAAATAGGGAATCTTACGTTCAGGAACAAGTTTTGCTTCCATACGATCAGTAGTCCCAATATAAAGAAACTCACTATCCTTTTCTTTTTCTTTAATTTTATTTAAAATAGCTAAAGCTGGAAAAATGTGTCCACCAGTACCACCTGCTGTAATAACAACTTTCATATTGTTCCCTCCTCTATTATAAATTATGATAAACACCTATAAAAGGACATCTTAAATTATTGATTATATTTTGCAATTAAAGTTTCAAATTCTTGTTTTATTTCCTCTAGTCTTTCTTTAGTAGTAGCTTCATATCTTGCTGTAATATTAGGACCTGTATTACTAACTCTTACTAATGCCCAACCATCAGAAAAAGTAACTCTAATACCATCAATCGTATTAATAGAATAATTTTTATCTTCACAGTATTTTCTTATTTTAGCAATGACTGTATTTTTTATATCATCAGGAGAATGATATTTCATCTCTGGCGATGAATAATAACGATTAATACCATCTAATAAAGATGATAAAGGTTTGCTAGTATTGGATAATATTTCTAAAAGACGAATACCAGCATAAATACCACTATCAAACCCTATAAATTTATCTCTGAAATAAACATGACCTGATAATTCCCCACCAAAAGCTAGGTCTAATTCTTGTACTTTTGCTCTCGTATAAGAATTACCAGTGCGATAACAATATGGTATTCCACCTAATTTCTTTATTTCATCTTCTAATGACTTACTACATTTCACATCATATAAAAAGGTTTTATTTGTCACTTTTTCGATGAGATCACGAATAATAATAATCATATAATAATCAATTGGTATAAAATTCCCTTTTTCATCGATGACTCCGACTCTATCCCCATCACCATCAAAAGCAATTCCACAATCAGCTTTTAGTTCCAATACTTTTGCTTTCAACTGTTCCAAATTACTTTCAATAGAAGGATCTGGATGATGATTAGGAAAACTGCCATCACTTTCAGCATTAATAGCATAGCATTCCAGTGGTAAATGTTCCATTAAGTCTTTTAATAAAATCGAAGTAGTTCCATTGCCTGGATCGAAAATTACTTTACGCTTATTATTACCAAAAGAAATTTGATGAAATAAAGTATCAAAGTATTCCTTCTTCACCGTACGATTTTCTACTTTACCACTTCCAGATAAGAAATCACAACTTATTACTTCTTGATAAAATTCCTGTATTTCTTCCCCTTTAGCGTTTAAATAATTTTGAAAGGCAAATTTAAAACCATTCTCATCTTTAGGATTATGACTAGCTGTAATCATAATGCCACAGTCTATTTTGAAATATAAACAAGCAAAATAATACATTGGGGTTGTGGTAAGACCAAGATCAATAACATCTAAACCACTCTCTAATAGCCCTTGTAATAAAGCTTTACTTAAACTTGGTGAAGATAATCTATTATCGTGACCAATTACACATTTATTTTTACCCATTCTTCTAATTTTACTTGCAAAAGCTCTACCTATGGTATAGCTAATATCTTCGTTAATATCGACATCTACTACACCCCTAATATCATATCCACGGAAAATATTAGGATTAATATCTTTAGTTATTTTCATATTCTATTTGCTCCTTTGACTTCATTATAACACGATAATTACTAGGCTTGTAGAAAAATCAAAAAACAAAAAAAGAATTGACACTATTTGGCATCACAATTCTTAATTTTATCTAATAATTTTGGATCAAATTTTTTAGCTTTAATCATGGCTATTTCTTCTTTATATGGAGCATATTCACGATCCACATATGGAGTTTCTAAAATTTTAGGTATTTTTTCTAATTTAGGGTGATAAATCACATTTAACAAATTTTTAAAACCAATCTTACCAAAACCAATATTTTCATGTCTATCTTTATGAGCGCCACGTTCATTCTTACTGTCATTCACATGAATACAATGTAATTTATCTAAACCAATAATAGAATCAAATTCATCAAGTACAACATCAAAATTTTCAAGATTATAACCAGCATCATGTATATGACAAGTATCAAGACAAACACCTAAACGATCTTTTTTGTTAACACCATTTATTATTTCTTTCAATTCTTCAAAACTACTACCAAGTTCACTGCCTTTACCCGCCATAGTCTCTAATAAAATGGTAACATCACTAGTATCATCCTTTAATATTTCATTTAACCCATTAATTATATTCTTAATTCCTATTTCTTTTCCTTGTCCTACATGACTTCCAGGATGAAGTACTAAATAATGCATCTTACAATCATGAACTCTTTTTAACTCTTGTTTTAAAAAATTACATGAAAATTTAAATTTTTCCGAATCACCATTCGCTAAATTAATAATGTAAGGAGCATGAACAATCACCGTATTTGGATCTATTCCAACTTCTTTCATCTTAACAAAAGCTTCTTCTACTTGTTCCTCATTTATAGGACTACGCATAGTATTTTGTGGAGCCCCTGTATAAAACATAAAGGTGTTGGCATCATAACTTAATGCTTCCTCTAAACTACCTAATAAACCTGTATCTTTTTTATAACCAACATGACTACCAATAATAAGCATATTCTAATCTCCTTTTCTATTCATCAATATATAATGCTACTTGATTGCAATACAAAGGTCCACCCCGTAAGCCAGAATTAGAAGGATTAACCATACTACCATCTGCATTATTTTGAACTTCAATCGCATTATTTACATTTCCCATTAGTACTATATCTCTTCTTAATGAATTAGTAGTTGTAATACGAAATCCATTCTTATCATCATCCACAAGCTGAACATAATAATCATAATCAATACCTTCGATATGTTTTACAACTACATAACTATAATTATTTTCTAATGAACTACCAAAGGGACTATCATAATTACCACTTTCTAATTCAATACTATTAATTCTCACTACTAAACAGCCATTTGTATTCTCTAAAAGGTCATACTCATCAAAATCACCAGATAATAATTTTACTTCAACAGCATCCACAAATTGTTCTGCGGTAGTAATCATAGTATCTTTCTTAGAATTATTCATAACTGTAGTAAAACTTGTAACCGCTAAAACCATTAAAATAGATAAAATAACTATTACTGCCAATAATTCAATCAATGTAAATCCGTTTTTCTTCATCTTATTCGCTACCTTCTTTATTAAGAGTTTATCCTATATAGAAAAATAAATCAAGTATAGAAATCATACCTGATTTATTTTAATCATGACCACTTTAATATTATCTTTCTTAATTGTTATTAAAAAGATGAGCTTCCAGCAGTACTTGTATCTTCATCAAATGTTCCACTACAACTTTGTGCCGTCCAAGCTTGAGCTGGTGTACTAAATGTAGATGCTGTGGCACCCATTTTAACTAAATCACGAGCTGCACCAGTATCACTTAATGTTGTTTGAGAAGTAAGGGCAAAACCATTATTATTATCATCTACCATTTGCACGTAATATGTATAATTTCCGCTACTACTTCCTTGAACTAAAACATAATTATTTGCATCTGCATATTGATATCCGAACGGACTATTAGTAGATCCACTATCAAGTTCAATACCACCAAGATATACAACTAAACAAGCTCCATCGCCTAACGTTGCACCACCAATTTTATCATCATATTCTCCTGATAACATATTCGTTCTAACGGTATTTAAATATTGTAATGCATTTGTGACAAAAGTATCCTTTCTAGCATTATTCATAACAGTTGTCATACCAGTTACTGCTAAAACCATTAAGATCGCTAAAATAACAATAACTGCTAATAATTCAATCAATGTAAAACCTTTTTTGTCTTTTAATTTCATTTCTATTTCCTCCTACCTTACATTCTGTAGTATAACAAAAGTACTTTAAAGTTGTCAACATTTCGACAATAAATTTACTCCTAATTTACAAATATTAACTTACATTAATATAACGTTTTAGCTATATGATAATCTTTTCCATTCAGTATAATAGTACTTGTCGGAGTACTTGATGATCCATTAAAATGATAAGTGGCATTACCATACCCATAAAAATAATATTGGTCTAAAGCACTAATACTTTGAACATATTTACTTCCTGCTCCTTCTTCGTTTAACTCACTTTCGCTAACCAAGTTAACCCCCGTTCTTGAAGTAGTACCATTATCTTCTTTTGCTTCAAATAAAGTTGCATAATAGGTAAATGTATCATTTTCTTTTGTCATTACAACATAAGAATAATCTTTATCATAGGTTCCACCATTCGGACCATTTTCTTCATCAAGATCTAACATTCTAAGAAAAAATATTACACATTCATCTTCCCCTGGCTCAGGAATACTTGTATCACTTCTATATTTATATTCCGCTAAAGTTATCATTCTTTTTGCCGTTTCAATATAAGTATCTTGCCTATTTCTTTCAATTGTATTCATAATATTTGGTACCGCTATTAGCATAATAATAGCTAAAATTACGATTGTTACTAATAATTCAACTAGTGTAAATCCTTTTTTATTCATCACGACTTCTCCTTACTATATACTTATTATAGCAGTTTTTTTTTAAGTTATAAAATCTTTTTTAAATTTTCTTTTTCAGAAAAAGCATTTTCTGTTAAATTATCAGCAAAAATAGAATCATAACGGAAAATAGAAAAGCCATCATAATTTGCTACTAATCTACTAGCTTGTACTTCTCTCATAATAATATTATTATATTGAATCCACTCATCTTGTCCTTCTTTAGCATAATAATCTACTTGACCTGCTTTATAGAAAGCTAAAGCTGGTATTAACTTTACATTACTTGTTGTAATGAGGTTATCCCATTCTTTTAAAGTATTAGTAAATGGTTTAGTACTATTTAAAAATCCAAAATAGATTTGTGGCATTAAATAATCAACATAGCCATCTTCTGATGCAAACAACTTCGTATCTATATAATTTTTAGAATAATTATTATCAATATTACCTTCTGGACTGATACCAAATAAAATATTCTTATCTTTTCCTTTTACTAATTGATAAGTATTTTTTACTAGACTACTAGTAACTCCTAACCGAAACTCACTAAGTGTTAAATCAGGATTTTCAAGCTTAGCTTGTTCATAGTTTTCTTGATCAATGGTATCATCAGGATAAAAATAATCGTCAAATAAAATTCCATCTACATCATAATGATCTAATATTTCTTCTATTCCACTTAAGATTAGTTCTTCTACTTCTTTATCAGCAGGATTATAAAATATTCCATTCTCTATTCTTTTTATCGCAGATGTATCTTTTAATTTATAGGCCGGACTAAGGGGACTAATTTCATCCTGATTATTGCTACTAATGCGATAAGGATTAATCCAAGCATGAATCTTCATCCCTTTTTTATGAGTAGCTTCAATAAAATATTCTAAAATATCAAGAGGTAGTGGATCACCCACATTTTCTACAATCATAGTACTGCTAGGAAAGATATCTGAAGGATAAATAGCATCTGAAAAACTACGTACCTGTAATAGAATTGTATTTAATCCATATTCATCTATATTTTCTATCATATCATCAATAGTATTTTGAGTTACGTCTTTATCTTTGCCATAAAAATATTTTTTTAATTCAATATAAGAAATAAAAACAGCTCTTGTCTCATCCGTCATAGACTCTTGTTCCTTTCTACTCTCTTCTTTACTTGTAGGAATTAAAAAATAAAGTGCCAACAAAGAAAGAAAAATTGCACTTAATAAAATAGTCTTTCGCAAATAGATCACCTAACCTATTATAGAAAACATTATGTGCAAAAAAAGTCGTTTATGAGATGGTATCCTGATTTTTAATAATAAATAATTGATGATTACGATAAAAAGCATAAAAAACATCATCTAAGGTCAATCTTTCAATCTTAAGCATTTCTGAAAGCCACTTTTCATCTTTTTCTAAATATTTTAAAGTATCTTTTTGTACTTTTCCATCTAAAATAACTGCCATAGGATATGGGGTACTTTTTCCCTTCTGTTTTTTAAATACCGATAATTTGCCACTTGTTTCTAAGATAGCATAATCTACTTCTTCTAAGCTTTTTACTTCTCTAGCTCTAAGTTGAGTTAATAAATCTTCTAAATTATATCGTTGCTTGATCATTTCTTTATAATTTACTTTACCACGATTAATAATAACAGAAGGTTCTCCATCCAATAAATTTCTTAACTTGTCATGATTTAAAGATAATCTAGCTACTAAAATCTGCAAGATTACCAAAATAGCCATTGGAATTAAACTAAGAAAGATATTTTCTTTATAATTTTCAATACTCATAGCCGCAAGTTCTGCAATTAAAATAGAGACAATTAAATCTACAATACTTAACTCTCCTACTTCTCTTTTTCCCATAAAACGATACACTAATACAATAACCCAATAAAAAAATAAAGTTTTAACAAGCACTAAAAGATAACTCATTTTTATCACCATTAATAGTGTTTGCTAAAAACTTTATTTTATGTATTCTATAACTCATATTTATTCTTTAAAAGATCAACAATTTCTTGATGAACTGTTTTAATATTTTTTACTTCATGATTAACAACACAATCAATAACGTCCCAATTATATAAAGAGGATAGTTCCAAAAAACAATTTAAAATTTGATCTTGTTCATGTTCATCTTGTTTTTTATCTAAATTAAAATGAATCTGATTTTCATTTAATTTTGTACAATAGGCATATGGTAAGTTAAGTAAAATTGTAATATCTGGTTTAGGCAATTGTAAAAGCCAATATTCTAGTTTATCAATCCACTGATACATAAAGAAACGTTCATCTTCCGTTTCATAACGAGCCCCTTGATGTGCCATATTAGATGATGTATAACGATTTAAAACTACAATATAATCATCTTGTAATAGTTTATTAATTTTTCCCATATTATAGCGACGATCTGCTGCTGTATATAAAGATACTACTTTAGGATCAATATTACTATACCCTTCAGGAAACCAACTTGGACTTTTCTTATCTAGGACACATTCTTTAAAAATTTTTCCTGTAGGACTTTGATAAATAGGAAAAGAAAATTCAGCTACTTTATATCCTTGACTTTTTAAATAGTCTACCAATAACTTGCTCTGAGTTTCTTTCCCAGAACTAACTAATCCTTCAATTACAATAATTTTACCCATTTAAACTCCTTTAATTTAAAACATTATTTGCATTATCAAACGGCACTAATATTACTTTTCTACTGGCTAAATAATCACACATATGAACAAAATTTTGCCATTTATTTTTAGGAATAGGGAGTTCCATTCCGGTATAACTATCTTTATTCCAAGCTCCCATATGAGAAGATATTACGTCTTTTAAAAATAAAGCATCTTCATCATTTAATGCAAGTTTAGAACGATTTTCATAAATATAATTGGCAGCAATCAAAGGATGATCAAACCTAGTATAAGTTTCTTCTTTTAAGCCTCTTTTAAAACCATCATGCATGATTAGAGCAATTAACATTAAATCTTTTTCTCTTTCTGTATATTTATTTCCAATTAAAGGATCTTGTAATAGTTCATAAGCAATTCTAACAGCTGCTTTCGTATGACGCAACAAACCACCATCTCCTAAAGCATAACGTGGATGATATTTTCCAGTAGAACTTGCTGCTTCATGAAAAAAATAATCTGGTAAACACTCTACTAATGCTTTGGCTAATTCTTTATAACGATTATCTTTAATATATTGTATTTCATCAAAAAACTGTTCTTTTTTATTCACGATATTACCACCTTTTCTTAAGATTATATCACATTTTACTAGAACTTAAAAATTCTTCTATCACTTCATTCATAACATAATAATATTCTTCATTTAGATAGAGAAAATTTTCATTTTCGCATAATACTTTTTTCTTTACTAAGTCTTGATAATCATATAATTTATTAAGTTCTACTTGATACTTCTGATAAAATCTTTGTTTATTAATTCCTTCCTTTTTACGAAACCCCAAAATAATTTCATATTCTATTTTATCATGATAAGTAATCTTTTCAACTTCCTTTTGATAATTACCACTTATATATTTTGGTATACTTCTTGTATTCATACTTCTCTCATCTAAAAGATAGCTAGCAGCACCTACTCCAAAACCATAATAATATAAATTATCCCAATACTTAGTATTATGTAAGGAAGAAAATCCCTTTTTAGCAAAATTCGATATTTCATATTGGATATAATCTTTTTCTCTTAGTCTTTTCCTAATTAATTGATACATTTGATAATCTATTTCTTCATCAATAGGTTTCGCCTCATTAAGATATAATAAAGTATGAGATTCTATAATTAAACTATAAGTAGATATATGAGGAATATCAAGTGTTAATAAAAAGTCTAAATCAGTATTTAAATCATCCATTGTTTCATCTTTTATAGCATAAATTAAATCAACATTAATATTAGTGATACAATATTTTTTTAATAAATGCACTATATTATACAATTTTTCTTTATCTGTTTTTCTTCCTAAGATCTTTTGTAATTTTGGACTGATAGTTTCCATTCCAATACTAACCCTATTTACACCAACTTCTTTTAATAAAGCTATTTTTTCTTCATCAAGGCTATCTACATTAGCTTCAAAAGTCATCTCAAACTGATCGCTCATATGAAATTTCTTTAGAATAGTAAAAAGTTTTTTTAATTGTTTGATAGATAAAACACTTGGTGTACCACCACCAATATAAAGAGTGTTAATTTCTTCATTCCGATATCTTTTTGTAATTTCCTCACCTAAAGCATCTAAATATTGATCAACTAATTTTTCTTCATAATAAACTTTACAAAAATCACAATAAGAACATATCGTCTTACAAAAGGGAATATGTATATAAACAGCATCTACCATATATTTATCCTATTCATGATATTCAAAATAAAAATCTAAGATTCTTACTTTATCTCCATCTTTAGCGCCCATAGCAGCTAAGTCATCATCAATTCCCATTTTTAATAATTTTCTTGAAAAACGCCTTGCACCCTCATCTGTAAATTTAGTCATTTTAAATAATTTTTCTATTTTTTCACCACGAATCACAAATTCATCACCTTCTTTTACAATAGTATAAGGCTTTTCCTCTTGAAATTTGTATAAAATATGTGATTCATACAAATCATCTTCATATAATTCATTTTCTTTAACAGTATCTAATAAATCTGCTAAATATTCCATTACTTCATTTAAACCTTCATTATTAAAGGCAGATATAGCAAAGATTTTTTTATCTTTTACTTTCTTCTTAAAGTCTTCTAAATGTTTTTTAGCACCCTCTATATCCATCTTATTAGCTAAAATAACCATTGGGCGCTCTAATAATTTAGGGTTAAAATTTTCTAATTCTTTATTTATTAATTGATAGTCCTCATAAGGATCTCTTCCTTCTATTCCAGCCATATCAATAACATGTAAAATAACTCTTGTTCTCTCAATATGTTTTAAGAAACGATCTCCTAATCCTTCTCCTTTACTGGCTCCTTCTATTAATCCTGGTAAATCGGCTAAAACAAAGGTTTTACCACTTTTAGTTTTTACTACACCCAAATTAGGTTTTAAAGTTGTAAAATGGTAACTAGCAATCTTAGGACGAGATTTAGATACTTTGGATATAATAGTACTCTTGCCAACACTAGGAAGTCCTACGAGCCCAACATCCGCAAGTAGCTTAATTTCTACTTTTAAATTTCTAATTTCACCTGGTTCACCATTTTCAGAGAAATTAGGTGCTTTATTATTAGGTGTCTTAAAAGCTGTATTACCGCGTCCTCCGCGACCTCCTTTAGCTACAATTACTTCATCATCCTTCTTTTTTAAATCGGCTATAATAAGACCAGTATCTAAATCTGTAATAACAGTTCCCTCTGGTACTTTTACAATAACCGGGCTTGCTCCTTTTCCATGTTTATTTTTTCCTTGTCCATTTTCGCCCTTAGGACCTTTAATTTCCTTTTGATACCGCAAATCAAGTAAAGTATGCATTCCTTCGTCTACTTTAAAGATAATATCAGCACCATGGCCTCCATTACCACCATATGGTCCTCCCATTGGTACATACTTTTCTCTTCTAAAGGCAGTACAACCATCACCACCAGTACCAGCTATTACTTTTATTTTCACCTCATCTACAAACATAATTCCTCCTATTTAACAACCCCAATATATAATACATTCGTTTGATTGTCAATCTTATTTTTTGTTTTTCACGAAATAAAGAAAAAACATCAACTTTCTTCTTAACAAAGTAAGTGATGTTTCTTCTTTTAATTATCTTGTGGATAAACAGATGCTTGAGTTTTATCTCTACCGACACGTTCAAACTTAACAATACCATCAATAGTAGCATATAGAGTATCATCGTTACCACGTTTTACATTCTTACCAGGTAATATCTTAGTTCCACGTTGACGATAAATAATACTTCCTGCTGTTACAAACTCACCATCACTAGCTTTCGCACCTAATCTACGTCCAATTGAATCACGACCATTAGCAGTTGAACTTTGACCTTTTTTATGAGCAAAAAATTGAATATCTAATAACAATAATTTCTTCATATTCTAATTCCTGACCTCCTTATCAATTTTAATATTTTCACTATACTGTTTTGATAATTCCTCTAATAAATCTAACATATTTGTTAATAATTTAGTAGTGGTATCACATTCATAATTAACTTTTATCGTTAAACCAGTTTTATTTTTAACTACCTTAATACTATTTTCATCAAGCATGATAATAGCATTAACTGATGTAATAACTATCGAGCTAGCAGCACTACAGACAATATCTTTTCCATAATCATCATACATAGCATGTCCCATTATCTTAATTTCCTGATAGTTATTATTTTCTTTTTTGATACTAACCGTTATCATAATTAACCATTAATCTTTGTAATTTCAACTTTAGTATAAGGTTGTCTATGTCCTTGTGTACGACGATTTGATCTTGATTTATTCTTATACTTAAATACACGTATTTTCTTAGCTTTACCATTTTTAAGTACTTTACCCTCTACTTTGGCATCAACAAGATAAGGATTACCTACCTTATTATCAATCATCAACACTTGTCCAAAAGTAACAGTATCACCAGCATCAACAGCTAGTTTTTCAATAAAGATTTGGTCACCTTCTGTTACACGATATTGTTTTCCACCAACTTTAATAATTGCGTACATAATTTACCCTCCTTTTCATATGCTTAAGACTCGCTTTTAAGGTACATAATTGTTTTAAAACCTCTTCAATGCGGTTTGAGCTAAGGAATACAAAGCTACAAACAATATGATTTTATCATAATATAAGGAAACCGTCAAACAATTTTTTCTTAAAAAGAAAAAAGAAAAGTATCAATCAAGCTTTCGTCGCTATTTTGATACTAATTTCTAATTTATTCCATTATACAATGCTTAAGTCACACTTTAAATGATATTAATTTACCATTTGTACTAATTTATTTACTTCCTTTCTACTTAATCCTGTTGCTTTCATTACATCTTCTAATTGTGTCCACATTTATGGGTACATTATACCTTGCTACTTCCATATGTCCTTCTTGTTTACCTTCTAATCTACCTTCATAACGAGCAGAATTCATCTCTTTCTTATGGACAATCTCTGCATCATAATATGCATTATATTTATCATCTATTCCTAGTCTT
>CAJFVY010000074.1 GCA_904420615.1 uncultured Bacilli bacterium
ATATACATCACCAAGTGATGTATTCTACATTATTTTTGGGACATAATCAAATACTAATACTTAAGACATTATCATATACTAATCATATTTATTTTTCATTTTTAGTTAATTTTCTTGACAATACTTTTAATTGTAGTAAAATTTTAGGTGTAAAGTGATTATGTTTGAGCAGAGGACATGATAAAAGAGTAATACTTTATATTAGAGACTTCCTAGTTGGTGAGAATGGGGAAAGTATCTTTTATTACTCCCTTTGTTAGTAGAATTATTAAAGTAATTCCGGGTAATACCGTTATCTTAATTAAGAAAAATAAAGGATGGTACCGTGTTATGAGCACTCCTAGCTTAGATTAGGAGCGCTCTTTTTTTGGAGGATTTTATGGTAAACGAAAAAGATATCAGTGATTATTTTAAAAAGAAAAATACACGTTTAAGTGTAAAAGAGTTGGTAAAGCATTTTGGGCTAGAGCATAGTGATGTTCCAGCATTATTAGACCTTTTAGCATCATTGGAGACAAAAGGAAAGATTATGTTTGATGGAAATCATTGCTATTTGCCAGTAGGAAGTGAATTTTATTTAAAACATGGAACAGTTCAACTATCGAATCGAGGAAATCATTATGTTAATTTAGGAAGAGGTAGTAGAATTAATATTACCGATTCTAAAAAAAATAGTCTTGCAAAAGGAGATGTTGTTTTTTTAGAGCAACAACAACCAAGTAAAAATAAAGTACATAAAGGTTATCATGAAGGAACAGTGGCTCGAAAAGTAGAACAAGTTAATGATGATGTCTTTGGTTCAAGTCTTGTGAAGGCCACATTAAAAAGATGTAGTAGCAGTGGTAGATTATTTGTAATGATTGATGATAAGATTTGCTATATTACGGATACTGCAAGTTTAGCAGCTTATCCAGGTGATATTGTAACGGTACGATTAGAAAATAAAAAACACGGAACTGTTGCCATTAAAGAGATTATTCAAAGGAAAAATGATAAACATGTTTTTGAATGCCGTGAAAAAAATAGTGAAAAATATTGGGCTCCAGTGGGAGTTAATGACTTTCCTATCCTTCATAAACCGGATGATACTGTTCAAATTGGAGATCGTATTGTAGCAGAATTAAAAGATCATACAAAAAAAGGATATCATATTGAACCAATTAAGATGATATCAAAAGAAAATTCTTTTCCTCTTAATATTACTACTATGATTTTAGAACATCAATTTCCATTAGAATTTTCATCTAGTGTATTAGAAGAAGCAGAAAAGATGACTAATACTATTAGTGAAGAAGAAAAGGAAAGCAGAATAGATTTGCGTTCTTTAGAAACATTTACCATTGATCCTATTTATGCAAAAGATTTAGATGATGCCATCTCTTTAGAAATGATAGATGGAAAATACCGTCTTTATGTTCATATTGCAGATGTTTCTCATTATGTAAAACCCGATTCTATTATTTTTGAAGAAGCTTTATCACGAGGAGTTAGTATTTATCCTTCTAATTTTGTAGTGCCTATGTTACCAACACAATTATCCAATCATCTATGTTCTTTAAATCCTAATGAAGATAAATTAACAAAGACTTGTATGATGGAATTTGATAGTGATGGAAATATGATAAATTATTCTGTTTTCAATAGCATTATTAAGAGTAATATAAAAATGAGCTATTATCAGGTTAATAATATATTAGAAGGAAGAGATTTTGATCCATCCTATCTTGCTTACTGTGATACTTTAATTAAAATGAATGAGTTATCTTTATTATTACAGAAAAAAAGAGTCAGTCAAGGTTTTATTCGCTATGAAAGTGATGAACAATTATTTGATATAGATGATTGTGCTAATCCAATTTCTTTTGAAGACCGCAGTTTAGGACCAGCTGAAATATTAATTGAAAGTTTTATGGTAGCAGCTAATGAAACAATTGCAAATCATGCCTATTGGTTAGAAACGCCATATTTTATTTATCGTAATCATGAGGCACCACCAGCTCAAAAGTTGAGATGCTTGAATACAGGATTAAAGCAATATACTAATCATACTTTTGATATAAGAAGAATAAATAATCCAAGACATCTACAAAAGATTTTCTTAAAATTAACAGAGGGAAAAAGCAAAGAAGAACGAAAATATATATCTAATATCTTTTTAAAATCTATGACTCGTGCTTATTATTCAAAAGATAGCCTTAAACATTTTGGCTTAGCAATAGATCATTATGCCACTTTTACTTCGCCTATTAGGAAATGTAGTGACTTAATTAATCATATGTTTTTAGAAGAATTAATAACTGGCACTAAGAATGAACAATTAGATAGTGTAAAAAAAGATTTAGAAAATATTTGTTGCCATTTATCTGATAGACAATACGAATCTACTTTATTAGAACGAGAAGTAAATAGAAGCTTATTAATTAAATTATCTGATCAATATATTGACAAAGTTTTAAATGCTATGGTAACTTTTTTATCGGAAGAAGGAGCTTATGTAAAAACAGATAATAAAATACCAGGGCTTATTGCATTAAATAAAAAATACCATTATAATAAGAATCAAAATATTTGGTATGACAGAAAAGACAATCCGGTATATCAAGAAGGAGATCAACTTCAAGTAAAATTAAGTTCTAATAATGAGCATAATGGTGTTATAATGTTTACTGATGTTACTAAGTTAACTAATGAGAAAAAATTAATAAAGAGGAAGGAATGATATCATGATTAATATAAAAGAAGATGCAAAACTAAGTGTAATGAATCACTCTTGTGCCCATCTATTGGCACAAGCAGTTAAACATTTATATCCACAAGCCTTATTTTGGGTAGGACCAGTTATTGAAGAAGGCTTTTATTATGACATTGACTTAGGTGATGTAACTTTAACAGATGAAGATTTACCTAAGATTGAAAAAGAGATGAAAAAGATTGCGAAAGATGGTAAGAGAATTGTACGTCATGAACTAACTAAACAAGAAGCGTTAGAGATGTTTAAAAATGATCCCTATAAATTAGATTTAATTTCTAGAATGGATGAAAAGGAAACGACAATTTCTTGTTATACTCAAGGAGACTTTACTGATTTATGTAGAGGTCCACATGTAGAAAGTGTAAAAGAATTAAAATATTTTAAATTAATTAAACATAGTGGTGCTTATTTTAAAGGTGATTCTAAAAATAAAATGCTTCAAAGAATCTATGGTGTTTGTTTTGAAACAGAAGAAGATTTAGATAAGTATTTACAAGAGTTAGAAGAAGCAAAACAAAGAGATCATAGAAAGATTGGTAAAGAACAAGAATTATTTATGACTCATGAATTAGTAGGAGCAGGAATGCCTTTATGGTTACCAAATGGAGCACTTGTTCGTCATGAATTAGAAAATTATATTTATAAAAAAGAACGTGATATGGGGTATGATCATGTTTATACACCTTGTGTTGGTACTGTGGATTTATATAAGACATCAGGTCATTGGGATCATTATAAAGAAAATATGTTTCCTATGATGAAAGTAGATGATGAAGAATTTGTTCTTCGTCCTATGAATTGTCCTCATCACATGTTAGTTTATAAAAATAAGATGCATTCTTATCGTGATTTACCAATCCGTATTGGTGAGTTTGCGACAGACTTTCGATATGAAGCAAGTGGGGCAGTAAAAGGTCTAGAACGAGTACGTTGTATGTGTCAAAATGATGCCCATCTTTTTGTAAGACCAGATCAAATTGGAGAAGAATTTAAACGAGTAGTTAGTTTAATATTAGATGTTTATCATGATTTTGGCATTACTGATTATAAATTTAGACTTTCTTTAAGAGATAAAAATGATAAAGAAAAATATTTTGATGATGATGAAATGTGGGAACATGCTGAAAATAAACTACGTGAAGTATTAAATGAATTAGGAGTTCCATATTTTGAAGCAGAAGGAGAAGCTGCCTTTTATGGGCCAAAATTAGATGTAGAAGTAAAACCTGCGGTTGGTCCAGAAGTAACTCTTTCTACTTGTCAGTTAGATTTCCTATTACCAAGAAGATTTGAATTAACTTATATTGATAGTAACGGACAAAAACAAACACCTGTAGTCATTCATCGTGCTATTTTTGGAACATTCGATCGCTTTACCGCTTTCTTAATTGAAGAAACAAAAGGTAATTTACCACTTTGGTTATCTCCAAAACAAGTAATAGTAATACCGGTTTCATCTCTTCATCAAGGTGAATATGCAAGTGAGGTATTTAATAAATTAAAAGAAGCAGGTATTAGAGTAGAACTAGATGATAGAAATGAAAAACTAGGCTATCGTCTTCGTGAAGCTCAAACTAGAAAAGTTAATTATACAGTCATTCTTGGAGAACAAGAAAAGAATGATCTAACTATTAGTTATAGAAAACATAGAGAAAAAGAAACTACAACTGTTACTATAGATGAGTTTATAACTTTATTAAAAAAAGAGATAGAAGAAAAGAGTCATTAAGATATAAAAAAGGAGGGGGTTACTTATGAAAAACTTAACACTTTTACCAGCTGATCAATATATAGTGGTCAACAAAACAGTTTTTTATGAAGAAGATCGTCGCCTTTTAACTATGTTATATCAACCTATTATTGGTTATAGTGCTGTTAGTCTTTATCTTTCATTAATTGATGATTTAGATAGTAGTGAGAGAATGAGTGGGGATTTAAATCATCATCACTTAATGGCAATGATGCAGTTACGATTAGAAGATATTCTTATAGCAAGAGAAAAGTTAGAAGCAGTAGGATTATTAAAAACATACATGAAAAAAGGAAATGTTAATCACTATGTTTATCTTCTTTATTCCCCCATTTCAGCTAATGAATTCTTTAATCATCCTATTTTAAACATAGTATTATATAATAATATTGGTAAAAAAGAATATGATAAGAGATTGGAATTTTTTAAAGTACCTAAGATCAATTTAAAAGATTATGAAGATATCAGTAGTAATTTTAATGATGTTTTTGAAAGTAGTAGTCTAAAACCATTTGAGGCAATTGATAGTATTGAAACAAAAAATAAAGCTAAAATAACTTTAAGACCAGAAATAGATTTTAATCTATTAATTTCTTCTATTCCTGATAGTATGGTTTCTTCAAGATGCTTTACAGAAGATGTAAAAGAGTTAATTCAGTCTTTAGCTTTTATCTATCATATCGATACGCAAAATATGCAAAGTTTAGTAAGAAGTTGTATCAATGAAAAAGGATTAATCGATAGAGCTGAATTAAGAAAGTCAGCTAGGAATTTTTATCAGTTTGAACATATTGGTAATCTTCCTACCTTAATTTATCAAAAACAACCTGATTATTTAAAAAAACCAGCTGGAGATACTTCTAAATGGGCAAAGATGGTTTATACTTTTGAAAATACTTCTCCTTATGATTATTTGAAGAGTAAATATCAAGGCGCAGAACCAACTAAACGGGATCTTAAATTGATTGAAGACTTAATGATTGAACAAAAACTAAGTTCAGGAGTTGTAAATGTTTTAATTTCTTATGCCTTAAAAGTAAATAATCAAAAATTAAATCGTAGTTATCTTGAGACGATTGCTGGACAGTGGAAACGTTTAAAAATAGAAACAGTAGAAGAAGCTATGCGTTTTACTGAAAAAGAGTATAAGAAAATGAAAAAAATAGCTAATAAAGTAAGTAATACAAGTGCGAAATCAAAAACTTATAAAAATAAAGAACAAGAGATTTTACCAGATTGGTTTGATAAAGAAGTCAGTACTGATCAAGTTAGTAAAGAAGAAGAAGATGAATTAGATAAAATTTTATCATCTATTGTTTAAATACTTTGTTGTAGGATCATAATAGTAGTAAGCTAAGGAGGATATTATGGAAAAAGATATGAATACAAATGTAGATGTAAAAATAAATGTAAATATAAGAAGCTTAGTAATTAGAATTATTTTATTATTACTATTATTAATTGTTGGATCTTATTTGTGGTGGGGACCACATCAAGATTTAGTAAGAACAAAGGAATCTCTTCATTCTAACACGCAATCTATTGACTTTATCGAATTAAAATAATAATATAATTTTAGATAAATTTTATCTAAAATTTATTTGTGTCCTCGTAGCTCAGTAGGATAGAGCGATTGCCTCCTAAGGGGTTGTTTAAAATAAAGGAAAATGTATTAGAAGCCTTTATTTTACAAGAGAGGACAGATTTTAAAGAAATAAGATAGTCGCAAAATAGTCGCGAAAAATTGTCTTTATCTTAAAAAAACAATAAGATTTTGAAAAAATAACCTTAATTTTGATATCTATTTGTTAAGATTAAGGTATATGTCCCTGTAGCATAACAGGAAAATGCCTTCGCCTCCTAAGCGAAAGATTGGGTGTTCGAGTCACCTCAGGGACGCCATAAGGA
>CAJFVY010000075.1 GCA_904420615.1 uncultured Bacilli bacterium
AAGATATCTAGTCTATAATCTTTTATTCTATTACCACTATTTAATTCATTATCTAATAATTTATAACCTCTTATATCAATTCCTGTGGTATACTTAATTATTTCTTCAAAAAAGAATTGATATTCCCTCTTCTTAAATAGATATTTAAAGGTAGTATCACTTAATAATGAAATGTATTTAGACTGTTTCATCTGGTCCCTCCTTCCTAAAATGTGTCAACACTTTATCACAGAAGAAGAATTCATGCAAATGACTAAATTTTAATTATTAATGAAAAAAAACTGGCTAGAGTTTTTATTTCTTTTCTCTTAGCTAGTTATTCTTTTATTTTTTATATATAACCTAATTTAAAATTTTATTTTCTTATCTTTTTTCTACTTTTTAAATTTTTTAACAAAAAGAATGAAATATTAGTCATGATGAGTATCTCTATCATAACTAATTATTTCTCCTGTCATAGCATTTATCTTATAATCATAATCAAAATTATTATAAACAAAATCTACTTCATAAATTAAAGTACCATGTTCGTGTTCCATTTCTGTTCTTAAAAATTGGACACTATTAGCATCAAAATTAGTATGAGTTAAAGCAATATTCTCAGCTTCCTCTGCACTTATATTACCAGCTTGATGATTTATATCATTTTGATTATTAGAATTGTTATTACTATCAGTAGAATTATTTTGATTAGTAAAATATTTAAAGTCAGTATAAATAATTTTTCCATTCTTAGCATCTATCTTATATTCATACTCGCTATTTTGATAATAAACCTCTACTTCATAAATACCTTTATCAAGTTCAAAATCAATACTATCAAAATACAAACTTCCACTACTAACATTCATATTATTAGCGACTATATCTTTTACTTCATTTCTACTAACAAAAGCAATTTTTAAATAAATTAAGAAAATTAAAACAATAATAATGAATACTCCTACTACAATGATAATAATCTTTCCGTATTTTTTCATAACTTTTTATCCTTTCATTCTTTATTCAAATTGTATCATTAAATTTTATACCAGTAAAGATACTAAAAAGAACAGCATTTTATAACTGTTCTTCTAATAATTTTAGTTTAGCTTCTTCTTCTTTTAACTTTTCTCTATCAAGATCAACTATATTCTTTGGTGCTTTATTAACATAGTTTTCATTACTTAATAGTTTTTTACGTCTTTCTATAGATTCTTTTAATTTCTTAATATCAGAAAGAATTTCATCTTTATTAACTTCATTTTTAAAATAATAAGTAATATCTATTAAATTAGATTTATAATTGATAGATTGATAATCATCTATTTCTTTATCAATAATTAGATCATCCGTAATTTTTAATTGTGATTTATAAATATAAGATAATTCATCACTAACTTTAAGCATTACTTTAGCATCTTTCTTAATATCATTCGTAGCCTTTAAATTTCTAATTTCTCTCAAATCATCAATTACTTTTTCTATTTCATTTTTCTCCTTAGTAAACATCGTTTCACTATCATACTTAGGATAAGTACTAATCACAATAGACTCACTATCCTTAAATGGTAACATATCATAAATTTCTTCTGTTACATAAGGCATAAAAGGATGAAGTAATTTTAAGATAGTTGTTAGAACATCTAATAAAACTGCTTTAGTAGTATCATTCATATTGGCTTTACTTAACTCGATATAATTATCACAAAAATCATTCCAAATAAATTTATATAAACTATTACCTACGTTATGGAAATCATAGTTTTCCATATTCTTAGTAACTTCCTTAATAAGCTCATTTTTTACGGTTAAAATCCATTTATCTGCTTTTTTTAGATTCATATAATCATAACTAGCCGTCTTAATATCACTAATATTCATTAATACATAACGAGAAGCATTCCACAATTTATTAATAAAATTCCATGTTGATTTTACTTTCTCTTCATCATATCTTAAGTCTGTTCCAGGTGCTGTATTAGTAGTTAAGAAGAAACGAAGACTATCAGCACCATACTCATCAATAACATCCATAGGATCTACACCATTTCCTAAGGATTTACTCATTTTGCGGCCTTCTTTATCTCTTATTAAACCATGGATAAGACAATCTTTGAATGGTCTCTTACCAGTAAATTCAAGTCCTTGAAAGGTCATACGATTAACCCAGAATGGAATAATATCATAACCTGTTACTAAAACATTATTAGGATAAAATCTCCTTAAAAGATCTGTTTGTTCTGGCCAGCCAAGTGTTGAAAATGGCCATAAGGCAGATGAAAACCAAGTATCTAAAACATCTTCATCTTGAACCCAACCTTCTTCTTTAGGTGCTTCCATTCCAACATAGACTTCATCACCCTTATACCATGCAGGTATTCTATGACCCCACCATAGTTGTCTTGAGATACACCAATCATATGTGATTTCCATCCAGTGATTCATAGTCTTTTCATAACGTTCTGGCACAAAGTTTACTTTAGTATCTTTATTTTTTTGATTAGAAAGTACTCTATCTGCAAGAGGTCTCATTATAACAAACCATTGTTTTGAAAGTGTTGGCTCAACAACAGTATCACTTCTCTCGCTATGTCCAACATTATGAACCATCTCTTCAATACCAATAAGTAAGTCTTGTTTTTTTAAATCTTCTACTAATTTAAGACGACACTCTTCACGACTCATTCCAACATATCCGGGTGCGCTCTCATTCATAGTAGCATCTAAATTCATGACAACAACACGAGGTAAGTTATGTCTTAATCCTACTTCGTAGTCATTAGGATCATGAGCAGGAGTTATCTTAACAACACCTGTTCCAAATTCAGGATCAGCATGCATATCCCCTACTATAGGTATTTCTTTATTTACAATAGGAAGAATGACTGTTTTACCAATTAAATGTTTATATCTCTTATCTTTAGGATTTACAGCAACTGCGGTATCACCAAATAAAGTTTCAGGACGAGTAGTCGCAACATCTAGATATTCATCTGTTCCTTTTATAAAGTATTTAATATGATAAAAAGCACCTTTATCTTCTTTATAAATAACTTCTTCATTAGATAAAGCCGTCATCTGTACTGGATCCCAGTTAATAATTCTCTCTCCTCTATAAATCAAACCTTTTTCATATAGTTTAACAAAAACATATCTAACAGCCTTACTAAGACCTTCATCTAAAGTGAATCTTTCTTTGGTGTAATCAAGACTAAGACCAAGTTTAGCCCATTGTTCATGAATTGTAGTAGCATACTCGTCTTTCCACTCCCAAGCATGTTCTAGCCATTCATCACGACTAATACCACGAGGATTAATTCCCATTTCTCTTAATCTTTTATCAACTTTAGCCTGTGTTGCAATACCAGCATGGTCCATTCCTGGCACCCATAAAGCATCATAGCCATTCATTCTCTTATAGCGGATTAAAATATCTTGAAGTGTGGTATCCCAAGCATGTCCTAAATGAAGTTTTCCCGTAACATTAGGTGGTGGTATCACAATACAAAATGGTTCTCTACTTTGATCTACATTTCCTTTAAAATAACCTTTATTTACCCAGTTATTATATTTATCTGCTTCTACTTTTTTATGATCATATTTTTTATCTAACATCTTCATCTTCCTTTCTACACAAAAAAATAACTATAACTTAAGGGCGAAATAATCCGCTGTACCACCTTAATTTATAGTTATTTACTATTCTTGTTTCTTATAACGGAGTTATCCGGGATAACCTACTGACCTTTCAGAAATCCTGCTCTATTCACTACCTTCCATATATCCTATTATTAATTTCCACCAACCATTAACTCTCTATTAATACTTTATATGTACTCCTTGAATATCAAACGCATCTAGATAGATAAACTATCATTTTTAAAACTTATCGAAATTAACTTTAACATACTTATGATTATTAATAGCACTACAAGCTTGAACTAAAGTCCTAATTGCATGAGCTGTTTTACCACCTTTACCAATTACTCTACCCATATCTTCTTCTTTTACAAGTACTTCAATGGTAGGTGCTTCTTCTTCATTACCTTCAAAGGTTTTAACACTAATAGCATCTTGATCTTTAACCAAACTCTTAACTATCTTTTCTACCAGTTCTTGTTCTTTCATATCTTATTATTGTTCCTTTTTATTTTTAGATTCGGCATATAACTTCATGATACCTTCTTCTTTTAATAAACTGCGAACTGTATCAGATGGAATAGCTCCATTATTTAACCATTTTAAAGCTACTTCTTTATTGATAGAAACTTGTTTTTCACCACTAATAGGATTATAAGTACCTACAAGTTCTAGATATTCACCATCACGCTTTGTACGTGAATCGATTGCTACAATACGATAAAATGGTCTTTTCTTAGCTCCCATTCTCATTAATCTTAATTTTACAGCCATAATTGCACTTCCTTTCTTTCAACAATATATTACTATACAAATAAAAAGATGTCAACCTTTTTTTGTTGACACCATTATTGGTTGTTATTTTGTTCTTCTAAAGACGAGTCTATATTCGTTTCTCTTTCTTCTAAATATTCTTCATTAACTTCATTATCTATTGCTTCATCAATTTTATCATCACTATCTAAAATATCTTCCCAAGTCTCATTTTCTTCGTTATCAACAGCTATTCTCACCTTTGTATCTCCTACTAGTTCAATACCAAGTACTTTCTCAACCGTACATTTAATACTATCTCCTACTATTTCAGCTTTACTACAACTTGGACCACTCAAGCTTCTAACAATAATTTCTTCATTACTGATATCATTATCATTTCCTTGAATCATAATAGTTTCTTGATAAGCATGATTTTGTTTTAATACTTCAGTCTTAGTATCATCATCATAAGAATACCAAATATTAATATCATAACTACCATTAATAACAACTCGATTTCCAACTTTATTACCACTAAAATTATGGTTAATTACCCAACATCCTAATACAGTAGTGGGTTGATTAGCAGTTTTTAAAGATAAATTATCAATAAATTGCTTTTTACCTTTACCGATCACGGCTTTTGTTACAATTTCACGATAAACAGCCACATTTATCCCTCCTCACTCTAATGTATGCATTTATCGCAAAAAATACACTAAAAAATCACCGAAGTGATATCTCTTCTTTAGAATCTATATAGTCTATTTGAAAGTCTCCTCTTTTATTTAATAAATGATGTTCCGTTAATTGTCTTTTAACTTCTTTAGCAACTCCAAATGCTCCCTCTAATAAAATAGCATCTTGAAAATAAGACTGAATCTCTTTTTTAATTAAGGAATAATGAGTACATCCTAATACAATAGAATCTATTTTCTTATCTTTTATTTTCTTTCTAAGATCTAATAAAATACTTTTTATTTTAGCTTTATCTTTTCTTTCTATCGCATTAGCTAAGTCTTTACAAGGAATAAGGGTAATTTCTTGATCATCTTTTTTATTTACTTCTATCAATTCTTTTGTTCTTTTCGATTCAATTGTAGCGGGAGTTGCTAAAACCAACGTATTCTTAAACTTATGATCAGTTGCTACTTTAATAGCAGGAACAGTCCCTACAAATAACATATTAGGATATTCTTTTTTCAATCTTTTCATACACCTAGTCGTCGCAGTATTACAGGCAAGAACAATCATTTTACAATTTTTTTCATTTATTAAAAACTCTACTATTTTACTTACAATATTAAAAAGCTCTTCCTCACTTTTTTCCCCGTAAGGATTATTTTTAGTATCAGCATAATAAACATATTCTTCATTAGGTAGTAGTTTTATGATTTCTTTTAACACAGTCGTACCACCAATACCAGAGTCTAAAACACCTATTTTTTGATTCATGATCTTTCTCTCCTCTTAAATAGAATTATAACATAAAAGTAGTATCATCTAAAAATAGAATATTGGTCTTATACTTTAACTCTCTAATTAGCCTAAACATAGCTTCATCTTTTCTTTTAGCTTCAATCATGATATCAATATCAGAATCTACTTTTTTCAAAAGCTCTAAAAAAGAAATAAAATCATCACTATGAATATAATCATGATGAGATCTAAACTCTTTCTTTTGTTTACTCTTAGGTGAAGAAAAATGCATCTTAGGTATATATTTTTTATCTTTCCAAGTATCTATTACTTTAGGTAGTAACTCTTCTAAACTCTTAACAGTAGGATTACATAAATGATGATGATAATCAAGTACAAGAGGAGTACCAATCTTACTAGATAAATATAGGCAATCTTCAATATTATAAGATTTATCATCATTTTCTATCGCAATTACTTCTTTTATTTCTTTAGGTAATTTTTGAAAAGTATGAATAAAACGACTAAGAGCCTTTTCTTTACCGAATTCTCTACTACCTACATGTAAGACTAAAATAGGATCTTTTATTTTAAGATACTTCAATAAGTTATAATGGTATTTTAATATTTCAATACTATTTTCTATTACTTCCCTTCTGGTACTATTAAGAATACAATATTCACTAGGATGAAAATCAACTCGCATATTACTTTCTTTTATCAGTAAAGCTAATTCTTCATATTCTTTCTTATAAGGAGTGAAATAATCAAACTCTACTTCTTTTTTAGTAGCAAGAGGAATTAAGTTAGAAGTGATTCTAAAGAAATGAATATTATTTTTCATATTATAAATAAAGAGTTCTTTTAAATGAAAAAGGTTAGAGTGAATAATTTTCTCTAACTTTTCCATATTATGTTCTATTTTATAATTCGTAAAAGTATAAGTACTAGATGCTGTTCCTTCTACTGTTTCACTAATACAAGCATAGCCTAGTCTAACTTTCATTTTATATCACCCATATTAGTATGATACATTTTTAATCTTCTTACTCTATTTTAAAAACTTATCATTAATCTTTTTAATAAAATTATAATCATTACTTCTATATAATCTAATTGTTTTTTTATCTATTACTACTTTGATTTCTTTTACTTGTTGATAAGCATTATTATCACCATCTATAGTAATTAATAAGTCTTTAGTCCTATTAAAGGGTTCTATCTTGATTTCTTTATTAGCTGGAATAATTAAAGAATTTAAAAGATTTCTATAGGTTTTATTATTTAAAGGTGCGATAGGAGTAAGCTGTAGAGTATGAAAAGTATTATAGACAACACTACCGCCAAAGCTTAAATTATAGGCGGTAGAACCAAAAGAAGTAGCAATCAATAAACCATCGCCAACAAACTTTTCTAATAATTGATTTTCAATACTGATTTTTAAGTTAACCGTATTTAATTCTAATTCTCTTACTACTAATTCGTTTAAAGTTAATTGTCTAGAAATTGTATCTTGAGTTATGATTTCTATTTCTCCAACTCCTATTTCTTCTACTTTATAAGAATTATTTTTTAAACTTTTTATTAGCTGCGGAATCTCTTCTTCATCAATTTCTTGAGCAAACCCTAAAGTTCCTGTATTAATACCTATATACAAACACCTAGAATTAAAATTAGTCTCTTTGACCATTCGTAGGAATGCTCCATCTCCCCCAATCGCAATAGCAATCTCATAAAAATCATCACAAAGTATAAATTGTTCTTTTATTAGTTCTTGTTTTACTATTTCAGCTATCTTCTTTGATTTTGTATTTTCATTTACAAATAACTTAACTTTATTCATTCATGATTTCCTTTATATCTAAATAATACAGATGGGCGATGTCCTTCCCCAGTCTTCATCTTATTTGTCTTTTCTACTTTTGAGGCAATAATTCTACGAAATGCAGGATCCAATAATTTTTTATTCAAAATTACTTCATATACTTGTTGTAATTCACCTAACGTAAAATATTCTGGCATCATATTAAAAACTATATCTGTATAATTTAGTTTATTTTTTAATCTCTCTAAGCCCGCTAATATAACTAGAGCATGATCAAAGGCTAAAGCATCATTTTTTACTTCTACGAATTGATAACGATCCGTTGTTTTTTCTTTCAATACCTTTTTAATAGAAAAATGAATGGTATCTTTTCCATTATCAAGAGTAATATCTACTATATTATGATGTTCTTCTAATAATACAACATCAAACCAACTAGCATTTTTATTAAGCATATCGTCTAATCTATTTTTATCAACTAAAGCAATGTAAGATGTTGATACTACTCTAGTTCTAGGATCACGGTCAAGTGCATCATAAGTATATAATTGTTCTAAATAAATATTTTGCAAGTTAGTCTCTTTTTTTAATACCCTTTTGGCACATTCCTCTAGAGTCTCTGTTTTTGGATTTAAAAAGCCACCTGGAAGACACCATTTCCCTTTAAAAGGATACTCATCTCTTTTAACTAGTAAAATACTCATCATTTTTTTACTAGTTTTACGATAATTTGTTTGTTCTTGATCAGAAACACTAACTAATAAAATATCAGCTGTCATCGATAACTGATCAAAAGCTTTGGGATCATAATCTTTTAAAAACTCTTCTTCTGTTTGATATTCTTTTTTCATCATACACCTCTTATTCATAAGTTGATTATAACATATTTTAGAAAAAATGTCGCTACTTTAATATATCTCTCAACATTGTAATAATTTTATCAATAATATCTTCTTTATTTAAAGCTCTACTTTCTTTATTAACTGTCATCTTCTCTTTATAAAATTTATTTTGATCTCTATCATAAATACAAATATAGACAGTACTATCATCACCACTAGGATTATGAGGATCACTCTTATTTAATTTACCAGTAATTCCTACTCCAAAATTACTATTAGCAAAAGATGATATCGCCTTACTCATTTCAATCGCGGTTTCCATACTATAAACGGTATATTTATCAATGACTTCCTTTGGTACTCCCATTTTTATTTTATATTCGTTAGAATAAGTAACGGCACTAAACTTTAATACTTCACTAGCACCTTCCATATTCGTAATGGCATTTACAACACCCCCACCAGTACAAGACTCCATAGTCGCAATTGTTCTTTGATCTAATTGTAATATATGTATTATTTCTTTAAAATTCATTTTATCCCTCAATTCTTATCTTTATTATAGCATATTCCTATTATTTTCTACTACTAGTTTATCCTATATAAATCTAACTATACAGTTTATTCTTCACAATATATTGATATACTCTACTATCTAATAACATCTTTATTTCTTCTAACTGTTTATTCTTTAACTTTACTCTAATCTCTGAAGAAGATAATGTATCTTCTTCAATATTTGTAATTATAATATGATCGCGGTAATCTTTATATTTTTCTAATAATGGTTCTATATTATGTGTACTTCTTTTAATAATTAGGAATTTATATTTTTTTAATAATTCATTACCATGTTTCCACTTATCTATATAACTTAAATTATCAGTACCACAAATAAAATATATTTCATCATGAGGATATTTTCTTGTAAAATGTTCTAGTGTTTGATAAGTATATACTACTTTATCTTGTAGTTCATAAGTACTAACTTTCATATTTTGATCTTGCCCTATCATTAGTTTTATCATAGTTAATCTTTTTTCATTAGAAAGTAAATTACTCTTATATTCATATTTTGTTCCTGTTGGTACAAAAATAATTTCATCTACATAATGATTTCTTATTAACTCTTGTGCAATCTCTTTATGTCTTTTATGAGGAGGATTAAAACTACCTCCAAAGATTCCTATTTTCATATATATCTCCCTTCTTGTTATTATCTTTTTGTTAATATCTAAAATTAAAGAAATAGGAAAATTATTATCTTCTTATATTTACT
>CAJFVY010000076.1 GCA_904420615.1 uncultured Bacilli bacterium
ACTTTTAATAGAATGTAGAAAAGCTTCTAATTTTTGAATTTCTTTTTCACTAAACACAAAATCTCTGTTATTATAATTTTTTATTAATTCTTTTCTGCTTAATGATTTTCTTGGAGAAATTAGTAAGTCTTGTGTTTTTTCATTCGAAAACATTACTTCCTGAAAAAAAGCTGGACTTTTCCTAAAAACTTCTCTTAAAGTATTTACATCATCAATTTTTGATATAGTATCTTGCACTCTAGAATCTGATAAAACAATACTTGCTTCCTCTTGAGTCAAATTTGATAAAATTTTAATAGCCTTTTTATTTTCAAAATAATTATACATTTTGCTCATTTTATATATTTTTTCATCAATAAGCATTATATTTTGTGTTATAGTTCCCATAGTAACCTCCTTGATGCAAGAAATATTATAGCATAGAAAACAAAAAAATAAAAAAACTTGTAGTAGATTAATAACAAAATAAATGAGTCGTTTCATATGTATATACTACTACAATTTTTAAGTATTATTTTTACTTTAAAAGAAAAATTTAATATTAATAAATCCAATGTAAAAAAACTATTATTACTATTTTTTGAAACTATTACTTTTTATGCAGATAACATATTAAGGCTTAGAACAATATGAAGATTATAGATCTGTTAATAAGAACTATTTGTGTATAAAATGCTGATATTACTTCTTCCTTAAATATTCTTAACATAAAAAAGCATTTTATAGATTCTATTTGCAAACAAATTATAAATTTAAACAAGAAACTAAAAATAAGAAAAGTTAATTATAAAGAAATAAGCATCTGATTTCAATGCTTACTTTACAAAGTATTGAAGATATATATAAATTCAAGAAATGGTATTTCTATTTTTTATTACTTAAACACATATAATAATGAAAAAGAAGTGAATTATTCTATATTTGAATATTCCACTTCTATTAATTTTACTTCCCGATAAATTTAGGTTTTATCATTAAAGAAAGCTTTTTATTTCATAATTTCAAGAAATGTTTCTAAATAAGAAAAAGTACGTGAAAGATTTTCCATCTTATCAGTTGCTGTTAATTTATAATATTTTTTCATTTCTTCTAAAACTATTTCTATACTATTAGGATCTCTATTTAAATATTTATACCAATAAGAATTTTCACGTAGATATTGATAAAGCCTAGGATTATTTCTAATTTGCATTTGGGTTATTACTTGCATATTTTAATCCTCATAATATTTATAAATAGGTCGTTCTTCATAATTATTTTGTGGAGTATCCTTAGAGCTTGTAATATTTTGCAATAAGCCTATTGCTTTTTGAAGACCATCTACTCCTTTTTGTACTGTATTTAAATCAAGGCCTGAAAATAAATTTTTGATATCTAACATGGTCTTATTAGCCTTTGTAGTTAATTCTTTTCTTGTGTTTGTAAGCTCTTGCCAAACATCACTATTTTGTCCATAAAGATCATACGTTTCATATAATTTTTGCCAAGAAGTCTTTCCTTCTGTTACCATTCGAGCTAATTCTGGTTTCGTTTTCACAAAGGCTTTAAAAGATTCTTTTGACATATTATCACCCAATTCATTTTATGAGTGAAAAAAAATAATATTCAAAGTTCTATTTTAATCGACAGTATCAGCTTTTAAAATTTCTAGAAAAGCTTCTTGTGGTATTTCAACGGATCCTATTTGTTTCATTCGTTTCTTTCCTTCTTTTTGCTTTTCAAGTAGTTTCTTTTTTCTCGTAATGTCTCCACCATAACATTTCGCAAGTACGTTTTTACGCATTGCTTTAATATCAGCTCTTGCAATCACTTTACTACCAATACTAGCTTGGATAGGTATTTCGAATAATTGCTTAGGAATGACATCCTTTAATTTTTGAACAATCATTTTACCACGATTATAAGCTTCTTCTTTAAAGACAATCATACTAAAAGCATCTACTACTTCTCCATTTAAAAGAATATCTAGCTTTACAAGATCACTTTTATCATATTGATCAAAAGTATAATCAAATGATGCATAGCCTTTCGTTGCTGACTTTAAGTGATCAAAAAAATCATATACAATTTCTGAAAGAGGAATACGATAATCAATGGCTACTCTTGTCTTATCAAGATAAGTCATATTTAAAAAAGTACCTCTTGCTTTCATTACCAAATCCATCACTGCCCCAATATATTCTTGTGGTGTATAAATATGAGCTAGTACAAAAGGTTCTCTTACTTCTTTAATTAAAGAACGATCTGGCATTTTATTAGGCGCATCAACATTAATAATAGTACCATCGGTTTTTACTACTTCATAGACAACAGAAGGAAAAGTTGCAATCAAATCGATACCAAATTCCCGTTTTACTCGTTCTATCATAACTTCCATATGTAAAAGTCCTAAAAAACCACAACGAAAGCCGAATCCTAATGCGACTGAAGTTTCAGGTTCAAAACTAAAAGAAGAATCATTTAACTTTAATTTTGCTAAAGCTTCACGAAGTGGCTCAAAATTCGTTCCTTCTAAAGGATAAAGTCCGCAGAAAACCATACTTTTCATAGGTTTATATCCTGGCAATGGCTCAACTTCATCCTTAGTATCAACATGAGTAATAGTATCCCCTACCGCCACATCATCAATACTCTTAATGGAAGCATAAAGATAACCAACTTGTCCTGCCTCTAAAGATTGTACAGAAACTTCATCTGGAGTATGAAGTAATATATCTAATACTTGATATGTTGCCTTAGTCTTTAACATCGTAATAGAATCATTTACTTTAATAGAACCATCTACAATACGGACAGCCATTAAAACACCGCGATAAGAATCATAGAGGCTATCAAAAATCAAAGCCCTTAGAGAACCTTTTTCTTCTCCCTTAGGGGCAGGAATTTTCTTAATAATGGCTTCTAACAGCTCTTCTATTCCTACACCTGTCTTAGCACTTGTATGTATTATTTCTTCCTTTGTAAAACCTAAATTTTCTAATTCTTCTGTTACTTTTTCTATATCTGCATTAGGAAGATCAATCTTATTAATTACAGGAATAATTGTTAAATGATTATCAAGAGCTAAATAAAGATTAGCTAGTGTCTGAGCTTCGATTCCCTGTGCCGCATCCACAACTAACAAAGCACCTTCACAAGCAGCTAGACTACGACTCACTTCATAACTAAAATCGACATGCCCTGGAGTATCAATTAAGTTTAATAAATATTTTTCTTTTTGATATGTATAATGCATAGATACTGTATTTAATTTAATTGTAATACCACGTTCTCGTTCAATATCCATGGTATCTAGCAGTTGATCTTTCATTTCACGCTTACTAATTGCATTTGTCTTTTCCATAATGCGATCAGCTAAAGTACTCTTACCATGATCAATATGAGCAATAATACAAAAATTTCGGATATTTTTTTCCATGCTTATCACCAATACTACTATATCACAGAACAAATCAAACAAACAAGTTTGTTTTTGTCTTGTTGTTACCTTCAAGGATTTCTATTTTATAGATAAAGCATCTCTTATTCTCTATAGACTTAAATTCCGATAGCCACCACTATACTGTTTTTTTCTTATTCACTATTTTATATAATTTAAATTAAGAAGAAGTCATGGCCCCCTCTAACATTTTAAATATAGCACTCATAGATTTTTGAAAAGTATCTGATACAAAATTGGATACACTAAGTCCTGCTTTCGAAAATAAATTATCATAATTTTTTTCATTTCCTAAATAATCATAGATACTAACATCACGACCGGCTTCAATATCTTCTTCATATCTTTTAATTTGCTCTTCTGTTAGCATATTCTTTCTATTTTGGGCATACTCATTATAACCATTTATCTGCATAAAATAAAAGATTAAGAAGAAAAAGAACAAAATTAAAACAATCAAGCGTACTACACCACTTTTAGTCATTTTGAATCACCTCGTTTAGTACTTCACTTAGAATTAAGGTTGTTCGATATACTTCATCAATGGTATTTTCTGGCCCTCCTATTTCAATTAAAATCGTCCTTGCCGAAAAATCTTGATTATAAACTCCATTAACTCCTTCTCCTTCCTTTTTATAAATTCCTTTACTAAGACCATTAATTTTACTATTTAAGCCATCATGAATTCTAGTAGTAAAATCAAGGTTTACTTGGTAATTAGGATTTTCTAATCCAACAATAAATAAGATAGAAGCATATGTTTCTCCTTCATAAGTAATAGTTGTCCTATCATGAGTTAAAGAATCACGATGCACATCAATAAAATAAGTTAAACTACTATAATTTGCTTTTGCTTCTTCCATCAAAACACGTGATGCCTGATAGCTTCCGGCATAATTTAATCCTAAGCTAGCTCTTACATCATAAATACTTCCTTCTTCTACCAATACTTGATGGCCATTTTTTTCTAATTGTTCTTTTAATAAATAATCTACCATCATTACATTTGGTTCCACACTATATTCTAAAAAAGATGTTGCTTTATAATTTTCACTTTGATGGGTATTATAAATATAAATATTGGGTTCTGTTACAGTGTTTTCAGGATAAGGATTCTTTAAAACTTCTTGTTGTTCTTCTTCCTTCAAAGCAACTATATCTTGTGAGGTTAAACCTTTATAATTTTGACTTAAAATGGTGATGGGATTTTTCAAATCAAAATGGATTAACTTATTCATAATATCTTGAAAATAACTAGAGTTAGACTTAGTATCTTCTACAAATACATTTTGATTTTCTAACATAAAACGTAAGAAATCCTCATTGGAGTGATTTAGTTTAAAGTGTGCTAAAAGACGAATGGTAACAAATGTAGAACTACCAAAAAGTAAAACAAGAAATATTTTTTTCCATAATTTAA
>CAJFVY010000077.1 GCA_904420615.1 uncultured Bacilli bacterium
AGAGGTTTATTCTTCTAACGTTTTTATTATTTTATTAAATTTAAAAAGGGCCGAAACAAAATTATTTTATTTCGTTACAGCCCCTTCTTTTCCTTTACCAATATTGTTTTTTTAAATCCATTAATAACCGAATTGTATCCTCAAAAATATTATCTCTTACTTTTCCCTTTAAAGAAGAAAGAATAGCTTCATTTCCTTTTAAAACTTCTTGATAGTTTTCTTTTAAAAAATTAGTAATAACAATAGCTTCATCCTCGGTAGGATAGATTCCTTTATTTTCTAGAAATCCCATGGTGAGATGATAATTTAAATTTTTAATATTTGCTCTTATAAATCGTTCAATCATTTTTTTGCTCCTTTTTACAAATATATGAAATAATCTTAAAATTATGTGATAAACTAATATTAAGGAGGGAAAAAATGCCAAAAATTAAGCAACCAAAAGAAAAAAAACATAAAAAGATATATCGTCGTAAAAAATTATATTCTGTTAATTTTAAAACTTATAAAAAACGATTTATTATGATTAGTGTCGTAGCAGTTTTGTTATTTTTAACCCTTACAGTGCGTCTTTATCAAGTCATGTTTCGTGATCAAGCAAAATATGAGAAAAACCTAGAGACACTTGCTCTTAGTACCGTAGAAGGAGAGAGTGCGCCACGTGGTAGAATACTTGACCGAAACGGAAAGATAATTGTGGATAATAAAGCCGTTAAAACAATTTATTATCAAAAAGATGGAGATAGAAGTGTAGAAGATGAGATTAAACTTGCTTATCAAGTCGCTCCTCATTTGGAACTTTCTTATGATAAATTAACTGATAATATGAAACGAGAATTTTTTGTAGCTAGTAATCCTAGTCTTATGGATAGTAGAATTACAAAAGAAGAACAAGATCAATTAGAACAGCGAAAATTAACGAGTACGGATATAGAAGAGTTAAAATTATCAAGAGTAACAGAGGAAGAATTAAATAATTTCAGTGAAGAAGATAAAAGAGCAGCTTATTTATATTATTTGATGAATGTTGGATATACCTATGATGATAAAGTTATAAAAAATGAAGGCGTAACAGATAGTGAGTATGCTTATATTGCTGAAAATAGTGCTACTTTAGATGGCTTTCACACAAAATTAGATTGGGAAAGAGTTTATCCCTATGGCGACGTTTTTAGAACAATATTAGGAAGTGTTGGGAGTATTCCTAGCGAAGAAAAGTCTGAATATTTAAAAGAAGGATATGCTCTTAATGATAGAGTAGGAATTAGTTATCTTGAAAAACAATATGAAGAATATTTAAAGGGAGAAAAAGCAGTTTATCAAGTATTGAATAGACATGAATTAGAATTAATAGAACCAGAAATACGTGGTAATGATATTGTTTTAACGATCGATATTGAATTACAAAAGCAAGTGGAACAAATACTAAATGAAGAAGTCATTAGTGCTAAATCAGAACCTAATACCATGTATTATAATCGTAGTTATGTAGTAGTACAAGATCCTAATACAGGAGAAATTTTAGCTATGGCTGGAAGACAGGCTGTAGAAGAAAATGGTAGCTATAAAACGGTGGATGCCACGACAGGAATTTTAACATCACCTATGACTGTTGGTTCTGTTGTAAAAGGAGCTAGTATGTTAGTAGGATATAATACTGGTGCTATTCAAATAGGTGAGTATCAGGTGGATGAATGTGTTAAACTAGCAGGCGTAAAAGAAAAATGTTCTTGGCAGACATTAGGAACCATCAATGATATAGATGCATTAGCTCTATCTAGTAATGTCTATCAGTTTAAAACAGCAATCAAAGTAGCAGGTTATAATTATACTTATGGCATGCCATTCAAAGTAGATAAAAGTGTCTTTGATACTTATCGTAATACTTTCAAAGAGTTTGGCCTTGGTGTCAAAACAGAAATTGATTTACCAGTAGAATCTTTAGGATATACTAGTGATAACACAGCAGGTGGTTTATTATTAGATTTTGTTATGGGACAATATGATACTTATACTCCTATTCAGTTATCACAATATATTTCAACAATAGCGAATGGTGGTAGTAGATTGCAGCCTCATTTGCTAAAAGAAGTACATGAAACAACTGAGAAAGAAGGATTAGGTAATTTAATTTATAATTTTGAACCAAATATTTTAAATACAGTAACTACTAAACCTGAATATTTAAATCGAGTAAAAGAAGGATTCCATGCAGTTACTACTGCTAGTTATGGATTAGGAAGAAATTATATTGATGCTTCCCATGATCCAAGTGGTAAGACAGGAACTTCTCAGAGCTTTAAAGATACAGACGGAGATGGTGTCATTGATACACCAACTGTTTCTACTGCTTTTATTGGTTATGCTCCAACAACTAATCCCAAAATGTCTATTACAGTAACAAGTCCAGATTCTACTATCGAAAATGGATCAAGTAATTATTCAACTTTAGTAACAAGAAGAATTTCAAAACGAGTAAGTGATGTATATTTTAGTTTATATCCATAGTTTTAAATTAAAACGTAATAATAAAAAGGACCTTAGTCCTTTTTGTTCGTTTTATTAATACCAACCATTCCTCCAAGAACAGAGGTAAATAATAAGATAAAATTATAAAAGAAAAATCTTAAATCTAGTTTCGTATCATAAAATATTTTATTCAAAATGAAAAAAATGAAAAGTAGAATAGCACCCAGTTTTAAGCCCTCTAACCAACCGTTTTTACTGGCTTTTTTACCAAATAAAAAGGTACTGATAAATATTGTTATTAACGGTATAATTAGTTTAAAAATATTATACATAGTATCATTTAAAATATTAAAATAATATAAAGTAGAAATTAAGAAGATCAAACAGAATAACATGATAACTAATATTAGTAATGATTTACCTAAGTTTTTTATATACGTCATATTTTCACTCCTCTAATAAATCATATGTGTTTAATTAAAAATATACTATCAAATTTTAAAAAATATAGTTATAATAATAAAAGAAGGACGTGATAGTATGGGAAATATTATTTTAACAGGTGATAGACCAACTGGTAAATTACATTTAGGACATTATGTTGGTTCTTTACGTAGCAGACTTAAATTACAAGAAGAAGGAAATTATGATGAGATGTATGTGTTTATTGCAGATGTGCAAGCATTAACAGATCATGCTAAAAATCCTGAAATTATAAAAGCAAGTTTAAGGGAAGTAGCTTTAGATTATTTATCAATTGGATTAGATCCTAACAAGGTTACTTTCTTCATTCAGAGTATGGTTCCAGAACTAAGTGAATTAACTATTTATTACATGAATTTAGTAACATTAGCAAGACTTGAAAGAAATCCAACAGTAAAGTCTGAAATAAAACAAAAGAATTTTAATAATGATATTCCAGTAGGTTTTTTAAACTATCCAATTAGTCAAGCAGCAGATATTACTGCTTTTGGAGCAACTATTGTCCCTGTAGGTGATGATCAATTACCTATGATTGAACAAGCAAGAGAGATTGTGAGGTCATTTAATCATTTATATGGTGAAACTTTAGTAGAGCCAAAGGCTTTAGTACCAGAAAATAAGATGTTAGGAAGATTACCGGGTTTAGATGGTAAAGCTAAAATGAGCAAGACACTTGGTAATTGTATTTATTTAAGTGATAGTAGTGAAGAAGTAAAGAGAAAAGTTATGAGTATGTATACAGATCCTAATCATATAAAAGTAGAAGATCCAGGGAATACCAAAGATAATCCTGTATTCCTGTATTTAGAGGCATTTGTAAAAGACGAACATTTTAAGAAGTATTGGGATGAATATAATAACTTAGATGAATTAAAAGCGCATTATGAACGTGGTGGAGTAGGTGATATGAAAGTTAAGAAGTTCCTTTACCAAGTAATAGAAGAAGAATTAGAGCCTATTCGTAAACGTCGTGCTTTTTGGGAAACAAGAATAGATGAAGTATATAAAATTTTAGAGGAAGGAACAAAAAAGGCAAGAAAAAGAGCTTCAAAGACTTTAAAAGATGTAAAAAAGGCAATGCAAATTAATTATTTTGAATAAATTTGAATCTTGTAAACTAAGAGTAATTATGCTAGAATTTAAGTAGAAAGATACAGGTGAGGTACATGAAAAATATAGTATATTCAATTAACTACAAGTTACCTGGGGGGGGGGTATTTAAGTAAATACCAAGTAGAAAATAGTGTTTTCATAGTGTCTCAAAATAAGAATAGGGTGAATATCTCTATTCTTTTTGTTGTCTAAAAGAGGTGATATAACTAGTAGAAAAATGTCAAGATATATGATAAATATAAAGTAAGATGAAGAAACATACTAAGAAGTAGAGAGGAGTAGCGGTATCATGAAAAAGAAAGTAATAATAATAGTAGTTTTGTTACTTTTAGTAGTAACAGTCATTGGAATAAGTTATGCATCTTTTAGTTATAGTCAAACTGGAAACTATGAGAATACAATAACAACAGGAGAAATCAGTATGAGTTATGATGAAACTAGTAAAGTAATC
>CAJFVY010000078.1 GCA_904420615.1 uncultured Bacilli bacterium
AACGTTTAAATGCAACACTTTTCATTTGGATGATTAAATGCAACTATTTTCATTTTTTAGGTTGCATTTACTTTTTCAGTTCAGATTTTTTAAAAAAAACTAAACTTAAAACAAAAATTGTTTGACAATGATATCTTAGTCTAGTATAATTCTACTTGGTACATTGATATCCCCACATAAATTGAACCTTGGGAAAGTTTGATTTAAGTAAAGGAGAAATATTATGAAAAGTTATATGCAAAAAAAAGAAACAGTAGAAAGAAAATGGTATGTTATTGATGCGAGTGGACAACCTTTAGGTAGAGTTGCTAGCAAAGCTGCTCATATTTTACGTGGTAAGCATAAGCCTACTTTTACTCCACATATTGATTGTGGTGATTATGTTATCATTGTTAATGCTAAGGATGTTTTATTAACAGGTAACAAATTAGAAGATAAGAAATATTATAATCATTCACAATATCCAGGTGGTTTAAGAACTAGAACTGCTAAAGAAATGGTTGAAAAGTATCCTGAAGAAATGGTTGAAAGAGCTGTTAAAGGTATGTTACCAAAGAATCGTTTAGGTAGAGCTATGTACAAGAAACTATTTGTATATGCAGGTAGTGAACATAAACATATGGCACAAAAGCCTATTAGTATGGATATTTAATTTGGGAGGTTAAAATGGCAAAAGATAAAAATGTGTTTACAGGAACTGGAAGAAGAAAAACTAGTGTTGCTAGAGTCAGATTAACATCAGGTACGGGTAAGATTATAATTAATGGTCGCCCAGTTGATGAATATTTCCCATATGCTACATTAGTTATGGATTTAACTCAACCACTTGATGTTACAAATACACGTGATATGTTTGATATCGATGCAGACGTAACTGGTGGTGGATTTTCTGGTCAAGCAGGAGCTGTTAGATTAGGAATTGCAAGAGCTTTACTTATGTATGATGCATCTACTCCAGCTGATTCTGAAAATAGTTTTAGAAAAATATTAAAAGCTGAAGGATTCATTACTCGTGATTCACGTAAGAAAGAACGTAAGAAGCCAGGTTTAAAGAAAGCACGTCGTGCTCCACAATTTTCAAAGAGATAGAAATTTCTACGTTTCAAAAAGTCCATATATCATGGACTTTTTTGCTTTACTGAATTTTGCTTGAAAAGAGGTGTACATAATGTTATACATTAATGACAAAAAATTTACAATTACAAAAAAGCAAATAAAGGTTGTTAAATTTAATAATGGTGGTATAAATGGATTCTGCATAAGGATTCTATTAGAATTCAATCACAATAATAAGAAAGGTTATTTAGATATAGATGCTGGTTTTGAAAAAAGTAATAATATTGAAAATTTTATTAATAGAGAATATATAGGAGTCCCTTTTGATGATGATGATCAATATATTGATTTGGAAGTGTTTGATACAGAAAAATTTTTAGCTACAGAAATAGAGAGTGAAATAATACTTAAAATAAAAAATATGATAGATAATAAAATTGTCGTAAGTTTAGAACTTAATGATAAATTAATAAATATAAAATTTGAAGGGACTCTTGATATCATAAATGTTGAATAGTTATCAATCTATGAAAAACTTTAAATTTCTTTATTTTATATTTGCTTCGTTAATTTTAAATTCAATAGGTGTTTCTGTTAAATTATCTTGGTAATATAAATAGTATGGATCATCAATAACTACATCAAATGATATGGTACCACTTATAGTATTACCAGGTTCTATAATAGTATCTTTTATATCGTCAACACCTTCTACAAAGTAAGCTTGATCTCCATCTTTATTGGCTAAATTAAAGGCACTTGCAGGATAGAAGCTAAGCGGTTCATTGTCTTGATTTTCAATTGTAAAATTAATAACAATAAATCTTCCGTAAACAGATTTGAAATTATTTGTACAATTAAATCCATCTTTTTCTATACAAATATTGTCTTTTGTAGTTACTTTGTTTATAGAAATGTTTAAACCGTGTGTTGTTGCAGTCTCCTTAATAGAAAGTGCATTTTTATGATAGGTATCAGGATTATTTAAGCGAAGTAATATAAAAATAATAACCAAAATAACTATGATACTAAAAATTGCAATTAAACTAATTATTTTAACCTTATTCATTTTTATCACCAATCTTTTTCTTATTTTAACATTTGACTTCTGAAAAGACAAGAACACTTTTGAAAGTTTAGCATATATTATTTTAGAGGGAGGATTCTTAAATGTTAGATTTAAATTTGTTAGAACAAATGTTAATTGTTGCGGTTGCGATGAGTGCGATTAGTTGTGCTTTGGTACAGAAGACTAAGAAGTGGTTTAAATGTTCTAGTTGTTTATGCTTTTACAGTTTAGGACTTAATCTTGTTCTTGGAGTTTTATTTTGTATTACCTTTACATCAATTGCCTTCCCTGAAAGTTTGTGGATTGGCTTTTTTAGTTTTATAGGAGCTGATACCATTTATAAATCATTAGAGGGAAAACTTGCATCATATTCATCATTAGTATCTAAAGATTCGATAGCTGTTCCAAAAGAAAATTTAATTGATACAAAGGGGGAAAAATAGTGGAAAAACCAATTTATCCAAGCCCATATATGAGAATTACTCAAGGATATATGGAAGGAACACATATTGATAGTTTTGCCATAGATGAAGCTGGTAGTGATAGTGGGATTGATTATCTTGTCGCACCATTTACAGGTATCATAAAAAAAATCTATCAACAAGATGCGAATGAAGTATGGCTAGAAAGTGTAGATAAGGTGGAATATCCTGATGGTACAATAGACTATATGACTGTCTTATTTGCACATGACAATGATGTTTCTAATTTATCTGTTGGTCAAGTTATTACGAAAGGGACTAGATTTTATGAAGAAGGAACTAAAGGAAATGCCAGTGGGAATCACGTTCATATTGAATGTGGTCTAGGAAAATTTACAGGAACAGGTTGGCATCAAAATGCTGGTGGTTATTGGTCTATTAATAATAGTAAAAATCCAACAGATTGTTTTTTTATTGATGATAGTATTACAATACTTGATAGTCATGGATATACCTTTAAAAAAATAGAACCTGAGGTAATAGAAGAAAAACCAATTGTAACGCCACCAGTTTCCGAAGAAGTAAATAACACTACTAATGATTCAAATAGTTCTGATGATACGCCAATAGAAGAAGATACTTCTAGTCCAAAATTAATCTTTACTTGCCCTAAAACAGATATTTATGCTATTGAATTAGAAGAAGGACAGAAGTTATATTTAAAATAAAAAAGCCTTAGGAATTTAACCTAAAGCTACATCTAATATCATCATAACCATAAATCCTAAAATTGTGAATAAGGCCATGAGGTCTTTTTTCTTATTAGTTTGACTTTCAGGAATTAATTCTTCTACAACAACATAGATCATGGCTCCTGCAGCAAAAGCTAATAAGAATGGTAAAATGATTTGTATTTTTAAGACTAATAAAGCACCTATGACTGCTGCTATTGGTTCAACAATACCTGATAGTTGTCCATAAAAAAATGCTTTTTTTCTTGAGTAACCTTCTCTTCTCAATGGTAAAGAAACAGCACTCCCTTCTGGAAAGTTTTGAAGTCCTATACCAAGTGCTAGAGTTAAGGCACTAGCTAATGTAGATCCCGTTAGAGAATAAGCAATTGAACCAAAAGCAACTCCAACTGCCATTCCTTCTGGAATATTATGAATAGTGATAGATGATATTAACATAAAACATCGTTTAGCTTTAGAACTATTTTCCTTCTTTCTTTTCTTTTCCAAATAGTCATAAACTTTATCACTAATAAATAATAAGATTCCACCACTTAAAAAGCCAAGAGAGATTATTAACCAACTCGTCATATTTAATTCTTCTGCCATTTCTAAGGCAGGTGAGATTAAACTAAAGAAACTAGCTGCAATCATAACACCACCTGCAAAACCTAATAAAGCATCCATTAATGTTTTGTTAACCTTTTTAAAGAAGAATACAATACTAGCACCTAAAGCAGTGATACTCCATGTAAAAAGAGTAGCAAGTAGTGCTCCCATAACGGGCGATAAATCTTTTAATGTTTCTAACATGATAACACCTCTATTTGTAAGATATGCCTATTATTACAATTGGAATGGGCACTTATTATAAAATAAAATGTTATACTTATAATATAAAAAAATAGAAATATCATATAATACTAATACTTTTGAAAGGATAAAACATATACTTTATTAGGTGTTTTAGATGATAAGAAAATATAAATTTCTTTTTATAATTATGTTTATAGTATCATTGATGTCATTACAAATAGTAGATGCTAAATTGAGACCTAATGAAACATTAGAAAAAAAAGTTATCACAATTGATCCAGGACATGGTGGAAGAGATCCTGGAACATATTATGGCAAGCTTTATGAAAAAGATCTTAATTTAGCTATTTCTAAGATTTTAAAAGAAAAATTAGAAGAAAAAGGTGCTACTGTATATATGATAAGAGAAGATGATAGCGATTTATCTAGTCAGTGGGATAAAGCTAAAAAAAGAGGAGACTTATATCGTCGTATTTTAAAAATTCAAGAAAATAAAAGTGATATTTATCTATCGATTCATATTAATTGGTATAATGGTAGTAGTATGAGTGGTCAAGAAGTTTTATATCATCCTATTAATGAGAATAATAAAGTCCTAGCAGATATTTTACTAGAACAATTTAAAGAAGACTTTAATACAAAAAGAAGAGTAAAAAAGACCAATCTTTATTTATATTCTAATACTAGAGTACCTGGAGTCTTAATAGAATGTGGTTTCTTATCTAATCCTAATGAAAGAACCTTATTACAAGATGAAACTTATCAAGAGAAGGTAGCAGTTTCTATTACTAAGGGAGTTGAAACTTATTTTAAAACAATAGAAGAATCTAATTAGTTTTAGATTCTTTTATTACTAGTACAATATCTTTAAAATAATAATTTAAAATCTGTTTATAATTACAACCTAAATTAGCTAAAGCTTTGGCTCCTACTAAACTTAATCCATATCCATTCCCTATTCCTCTTGTGATAAACCTAAAACCATTTTTCTCAACCAAAATAGTAGCATCACTAGAAGGTAATCCTAATAAAACCATTAGATCCTGATCAGTAAATATTTTAGGACCAATCTTAATTTTTTTGATTCTGTTACCATTACTAACATGCATGATTTGAATATTATAATCTTTATCTAATGGTAAGTTAAGTTTATTCTTTAGTTCTTCTAAAGAAATAAATTTTTGCTGTAAATAATATGGATAAGCTAGGTCCCAGAAACTTTCTTTTCTTGCTAAATATGGAATATTACTGGCTTCTTCAGTATAACCATTACTAGCAATATGAATATATGCTTCAATAGGTATATTATTATAAATTAGATACTGATCTTGTGTTTCCATAATTGCACGTTCGAAAAGCATCAGATTACTTTGATAAATAAGGGGATAAGAAAGTTTATAATAATTATAATTTGTATAACTAAAATGTTTAGTAGTAAGAGGAATTTTACTATGATCATTTAATAATTTAATAATATTACTACGATAAAGTACCACTACTGCTTTTAGAGTTTCAAATGGTAAAGTTAACTTAATATTACTAAATAATAGACTAAGTAGTAAATCATGTATAGTAATAACTTCTCCATTAGCTAAAGTTACTTTTGTTTCAACATCACTATAATATTTATTCTTATTTAAATAGATAGTTTTTGTTTTAATCCCATCAACTACTAAAACTACTTTATTTCCATTAAACTGTATTCTTTCATTACATAACCATGAAGTTGTCTTTTCATCTAAATTATAATTATTCAATTCATCCGCAAATTCATATTTCATACTAAGATACATATATAAGACTTCTTCATGATTTTCTTTTACCACTTTATAACTTTCTAACATGTTATCACCTAAATTTAGTATGAAACAAAAAAAGAAGATTATACTTCTTCAAAATATTTTAAAGTTTTCTTATTTAGACAATTTTTGCCAGTATGATAAGAAAGATTTGTAAAGACTTTTTTTAAATTGATATTCTTTTTATCTTTAAAATAATAATTAACATCTTTAATAGCTTTATTAGCTTCATAAAGAGCATGTAAATATAAGTCAGTGATGCTGGTTTTATATTGTTCTTTTTTTTGACAGGGATGATGCCAAATCTTGTGATTTAAGTTTAAATAATTATGTTTATCAGATAATGGTAAATGATATGATATATATTGAAATCTAAAACTAGTTTTAGGAGTTATTTTATCTAGTGCTTTATAAAAAGTATGTTTAATTCCATATTTATCATATCGAAATAATTTTAGATCGAAATACATTTGGTGAAGAGCCTCCTGATAGAATTTTGCCATATTTTTAATACCAAATGTTTCATGAAAAGTATAGTTAATTACATCAATTAACTCAGCTGAAAAAGGTTTAAAATCAAAACAATAATCAAAAAAACGAAATTTATATGGAGAAATATGTTCTCTTTGTTTAATAAAATAATTATCTAAGAATACTTCCATTTCATGATGTTTACCATTATATTGATAAGTTTCAGGTTTGTCTTTTTCAAAATTACCAGTTTTATAAAATACAAAAGGATGAATAGTAGTATCAAGAAAATAATGACCCATGAGTCCATATAAAAAAGCCATAACATCAGGTATTTTGTAATAATTATTATATTTTATATAATTTACTAAGTTAATAAAAAAGTCTTGAGATTGATGAGTATGAAAATATTCACCAAATTCCTGCACTCTTTTACCACTTTTTAGGGATACTTTATTATAGAAAAAAAGAGGATCCATACTTTGTCCGAACATTCGTAAACTTTTTTTTTCATCAATTAATAAACTTTTAAGACCGATAGGTAATTTATCATAGATATCTGTCATAAAATAAGCATGAGTTACGGTTGCTGGCATATTATTTCCTCCTACTTTAAAAAGTATAACATATTTTTTCATGAAAAACTCATATTTTTTCCGCAATTTTTGTGCTATAATGAGAAAGTAGGTGGTTAATGTGATTGAAAAACAGTTTAAGACTTTGAGAGAACAACTTGAAATTATGAAATCTAAAGGTATGACAATCAATGATGAAGCCTTTGCTAAAAAAGTTTTATTAAGAGAAAATTATTTTTTTTTGAATGGTTATCGTTATCCATTCATGAAAAGTTCTAGTGATAAACACTTTTTAAAAGGTGTAACCTTTGAAGAAATGTATAGTCTATTTTTATTTGATCGAGCTATTAGAAATGTTTTCTTAAAAAATTTATTAATTATTGAAAATAATTTGAAATCTATTTTCTCTTATCAATTATCTAAAAAATATGGATATAAAGAAAAAGATTATTTAAGAGCTAAAAACTTTACTAGCGATCGATCAAAACAGAGACAAGTAAATGATCTTATTAAAAAGATGAAACGACAGATTAGGTCTAATAGTAATCAACATACAGCAACTGCCCATTATGCTAAAAATTATGGTTATGTACCACTTTGGATTTTAGTAAAAGTCTTATCTTTTGGTATTATTGGTGAGTTATTCTCGATCTTTAAATATGAAGATCAAATTGATATTTGTGAATTATATCATATTGATGTTAGTACTTTTCACATCTATTTACCTATTTTATCTAATTATCGTAATTTATGTGCTCATGAAGATATTTTTTATGAAAATAGAACTCAGAAAGTGATACCAGATACTATTTATCATAAAGTATTAGAAATTCCTAAAGATAGTGAAGGAGTTTATATAAATGGAAAAAATGATTTGTTTGCTTTATTAATTATTATGAAACAAATGTTAACAGACCAAGAATTTGCAGATTTTATTTTAGAATTAGATGGTTGGATACAAAATCTTGATTATAATTTACATACTATAAAAATAGAAAAGATTATGAATAGAATGGGATTTCCTAATAATTGGAAACAATTAATGAATATAGAAAGGAGTTTTGGAAATGAATAGTCATAGAATAAAAGAAGCGATTTTAATTGTAGTTTCATTTTTAGTAGGCGGAGTATTCACCTATGCTCTAATAAGTGGAGTTTTAGATAATAATAGTACATCAAATAGTAATAGTCTTCTTAGTCCTAGCTGTAGTTCAGAAAACTGTACAGAAGTAGTCGTAGATGAGTCTGGTATTAGTGAATCTGTATCAAAAGTATATGATGGAGTTTTAATGGTAAGAAATTATCAAGGAAGTGAAGTTGCATCAACTGGTACAGGTTTTGTTTATAAGAGTGATGATGATTACAATTATATTATGACAAATCAACATGTTGTAGATGGTGCAAGTCGTGTAACTGTCATTACATCATCTGATGAAGAAATAGAGGGTGTTGTATTAGGTGGCGATACTTATGTTGATATAGCTGTTATTAGAATTCCAAGAAATGATTCATTAACAGTTTTAAAATTAGTAGATAGTAGTAATACGAAATTAGGAGAGTTAGTCTTTACTATTGGTAGTCCATTAGGATATGAATACCGTGGTAGTGTTTCTACTGGCCATTTAGCTGGAAAAGACCGCATGGTAACAGTTAGTACAAGTAGTAGCGGTGATTGGGTTATGAAAGTATTACAAACAGATGCTGCGATTAATCCTGGTAATAGTGGTGGACCATTATTCAATGCTAATGGAGAAGTAATTGGTGTTATTTCTATGAAGTTAGTACAAACAGAAGTAGAAGGTATGGGATTTGCTATTCCTATTGAATATGCTACTAGTAAGATAGATACTCTTGAAAAAGGTGAAGAGATTGAATGGCCTGTACTAGGTGTACAAATGATTAATGTAAATGATGCTGTACAGTTATATCGTTATGATTTGGATATTCCAGATGATATTACAGAAGGTGTAGTAGTAGCAGGTATCGTGTCTGGTAGTGGTGCTGCTAATTCTGGATTAAGAGAAGGAGATATTATTACTAAGATCAATGGTGAAGAAGTAAAAGATTCAGCTTATTTAAGATATGAATTATATAAATATTCAGCAGGTGATAAAATAACTGTTACCTATATTAGAGATGGCAAAGAAGAAACAACAGATGTAGTATTAAGTAGTAATTAATATCTTGAAAGAGTTTACATGTTGTGATACTATTTAAATAGAAAGATAAAGGTGAGGTACATGAAAAATATAGTGTATTTAATTAACTACAAGTTACCTAGGGGGGTATTTAAGTAAATACCCAGTAGAAAGTAGTGTTTTCATAGTGTCTCAAAATAAGAATAGGGTGAAAGAACTCTATTCTTTTTGTCGTCTAAAAAAGAGGTGATATAACTAGTAGAAAAATGTCAAGATATATGATAAATATAAAGTAAGATAAAAGAATATACTAAAGAAGAGGTAAGAATATGAAAAAAATTTTTGGAGTTATTTTATTTGTGATATTTATAATTCCTGGTATGCAGGTTAAAGCGTTATCGGTTGGAGGAATAGAAGTAAATGTAGTAACTACTGGAGATGGACTGTATGCTGATACATATGAAGAAGGAAGATATATTTATAAAGGAGCATTTCCAAATAATTATATTATTTTGGATAAATCAAAAATTATTCAAAAATATAATATGATCGTTAATGGTTGGAGTTCTGAGTTATTATTTGATTCAAATTCAGAGTGTCAAGAATTTATAAATTCTTATCCTATACAAGAAGAAATGGGGAATGAAGCGGAAGCTACTTGCATTTTTAAAAATGATCATTATATTCCTGTTGTAAATAATGCTATTGTTAATACATTTGATTCAAAGGATACTTGTGAAGAATCAAAAGATGATATTGATTTTGATGTACAATGTGTTGAGGCGAATTATTATGATGATATATGGAGAATAATTGCGATTGAAAGTGATGGGGCAGTTAAAATTATACGTAATGAAAGTATAGGAGATATGCCGTATGATAATGAATCTAGACATTCTGAATTTTGTTTTGATGGTTATGGCTGTGGAGCTTGGGGAAGCAATACTACCACAATGGATTCTAATGGTAATTATATAACATCTGCTTTTCAAGTTAATGAATATGGTTCTGGTGGTAGGGTTCTTGCTTTGCCAGACCAAGAATCTTTATTAAATAGATATTTAAATCATGAGTGGTACAATAGTCTAAGTAATAACATTCAAAACTTTGTTGTTAATCATAATTGGAATATTGGATCTATATATAGTAGCCGTAATCCGTCTGATGATTTATTTGCTCAAATTGAAAAAGAACGACAAACTCAGTGGAATGGAAAAATTGGTTTAATAACTCTAAGTGATTTTTTAAGGTCAAACTCAAATGACAATGAGTGTAGTTCGTATACATTAAATGTTGCTAATTATTCTAAATGTTCAAATACAAACTGGATGTATAATTCATTAATTTATTCATCACCATCTATGTGGTTAATGTCTTCAACTTATGGTGATGATGCTGGCGTTTTAAGCTTTGATGATGATTGGTTATTTGATGGAGGACATGCAAGAGAGGAGAAAAGTGTATTTCCTGTCCTTTATTTGAATTCTAACGTTATATTTAATGGAAATGGAACAAGTGATAATCCGTATGTTTTGGTAGAAGTAGAAAATGATAATTACAAAGGAAAAGTAACCATAGAAGAAGGAAGTAGTGTAGATGATAATAGTGCCTTTACGGAAGAAGTAGATTTAAGTGGTAATATCACTTGGACAAGTGAAGATGAAAATATAGCTAAAATAGAAAATGGAAAGATTTTAGGAATAAAAGAAGGAATAACTATAATAAGAGGATTAGGAGAAGATGGCACCACTTATGAAATAGAAGTAACAGTAATCAAGAATCCTATAACCATTAGTAGTATTTATATTGGAATAGGAATAGTAGTAATTATAGTAGTTGCAACCATTTTATATTTATACTATAGAAAAAGATCTAAAACATTAGAAAATAAATAGATAACAATATATAAAAGTACTAGTTATTTTGATAATAATAGTACTTTTATTATTATTTATTTTTTATTTGTTTTAATTTATGATACATTCCAAAAGCTAAATTATAGATATGATACCATGGCTTACTGATAATAAGGTCAAATTCACCAACTAATTCTACTACTTGACCACCAAAACTTTTCTTGAATAAGTATAGTCCTAATAGAGGATTATTAGGCGAAAAATCACCCGTAATACCATAAAAGTTATATCTTTCATAACCATGATCAATAGCATACTTAATACCAGCATAATGAAGATTATAAGCTGATTGAAAGCTCATTAACTCTTTTTTAGAGCCACCATAAAGGGATAATACTTCTTTGCCATATACTAAGAATAGTATACCACCTAGAATAGGTTGCTTTCCGTATTGCTTTTTTAATTCTTTTGTCTTTTCAATATTTTGTCTTAGCCGTTTGATTTCATCTTTATCTTTTTGTTGTTTTTGATTATATTTTTTCTCATTCATTGGTTTTGATTTGTCATTAAATTTTTCTTCTCTAACTTTGATTTCTTCTTCTAATTTTTTTATTTCTTCTTTTGTCTTTTTGATTTCCTCATCAAAATTAACCTCCGCTAATAGGATCTTTAGAATTCCACTATCATGGAGATTTCTCCACATATTCTGATAATAACTGAAAGGTCGATCAATAAAATCACGGCGTTCTCCAGTGTGTTGCATAATATCCTTAAAAATTGATAATTCATCTTCTTCTATTTCTCTGATTTTAACACCTAATCTTTCATTCTTCCGTAAGATCTGTCTAGTTTTACTATCCATATCCTTTTGAATATCTTCTTCAGTCCTATCTTTCGTTGTAATAGTATAAATCCAACGTGGTTGTAAAGTATCTTGCATTAAATTAAAACCAAAGTGTTTATAACCTAATTCTTTTAAATTATTTACAACATCACTATTATCAATTCCACCTTCTACAATCTTACCATCTTTATCTCTTTCTTTATACATAACATAAGGATCAATTTTTAAAAAAATAGCCTTTTTTTCTTTCGCAAATTCTTTTATTCCATCTGTAAAGCTTTTTAATAATTTTTTATCATGATAATCTATTAGAAAACCTCTTGGTGAATAAAGAAATGTTTTATGAACAATAGGTACTTGTTTTTCTAATAATAAAGCTCCTGCTAGAATTTTATTGTTATCTTTTAAACCTACAAAATAATGATTCCATCCATTTGTCTTCTTTAAATTAGCCCATTCTAATGTTTGATGAAAACTAATCTCGTCATT
>CAJFVY010000079.1 GCA_904420615.1 uncultured Bacilli bacterium
AACGTTTAAATGCAACACTTTTCATTTGGATGATTAAATGCAACTATTTTCATTTTTTAGGTTGCATTTACTTTTTCAGTTCAGATTGTTTTTCTTTTTTTTGACAATTTTGTCATATTGATAATATATTATTGAAAAATACTATAAAACAGGCTAAAATATAAGTGGTATATAGATGAAGATATGAACATTTAAGTTGATATATAGGAGGATAAATGGTGAAAAAAACAATACGTGATTTTGATATTAGTAGTAAGAGAGTAATTATTAGATGTGATTTTAATGTTCCAATAAAAGATGGAAAAATTATAGATGATAATCGAATTAGACAAAGCTTAGAAACAATCGAGTATGCATTATCTAAAAAAGCAAAGATTATTTTAATGTCTCATCTTGGCAGAATTAAGAATGAGGAAGATAAAAAGAAAAATAGCTTAGAAATTGTTGGTAAAAGATTAAGCGAATTACTAAAATATCCTGTTATCTTTATTGATGAAACAAGAGGAGAAAAATTAGATAAAGCTATTAGTAGTATGAAAGATGGGGATATCATTTTAATGCAGAATACCCGTTATGAAGACTTAGAAGGTAAGAAGGAAAGTAGTTGTGATTTAGACTTAGCAAAATATTGGGCTAGTTTGGGAGATGTTTTTATTAATGATGCTTTTGGTACTCTACATCGTGCTCATGCTTCTAATGTTGGTATTAGTCAGTTTTTACCAAGTGGTATTGGTTTCTTAGTAGGAAAAGAACTTACAGCTTTATCTTCTCTTTTTGATCCTGAAAGGCCATTTTTAATAATTTTAGGGGGTTCTAAAGTCAGTGATAAGATTGGCTTAATTGATCATTTAATTACAAAATGTGATAAGTTATTAATTGGTGGTGGAATGGCTTATACTTTTTTAGAAGCAGAAGGATATTCTATAGGTAACTCTTTAGTTGATCGTGATTCATTAGAATTTTGTAATAAAATATTAAAACAATATGGTAATAAGATTATTTTACCAGTAGATTCATACTGCAGCACATCTTTTACGAATGATGGCCCTAAAAATTTACGAGACATTAATGAAATAGAATATCAAGAAATGGGACTTGATATTGGTGATAAGACAGTAGAATTGTTTGAAAAGTATTTAAAAGATGCTAAAATGGTCTTATGGAATGGACCACTTGGTGTTTATGAATTTGATAATTATAAAAAAGGAACAGAAGCAGTTTTAACATTCTTATCTAAAAGTGATGCTAAAACCGTGGTAGGTGGTGGTGATACTGCTGCAGTTGCTAATGAACTACATCTTGCTGAAAAGCTATATCATGTATCAACTGGTGGTGGAGCTACTTTAGAATATTTAGAAGGTAAGGAGTTGCCAGGACTTAAAAATATAGAAGAGGTTTAAAATGGAAGGAAAAAGGATAGAAGTTATTAATCCGTATAATGATGAACAAGTGGAGCGTATAAATGACTTTTGCTTGCATCATGATTTAGAAAATGTTGCTAAAGATCTTCTTTCTAAAAAAAAGTTTAAAGAAACTGGATTTTCTTTCCTAAATCCAATATTTGAAGGTTATTTAGCTCTTTTTGGACGAGATAATAAAGTAAAAGATTTTTGTAAGTTTCATGCGGAAAGAGATATTAAACAATGTTTTTTGTCTTTTCCTAATATAAAACAGAAACATCGAGAGTTAGTAGATTTAGCTCTTCTTTATACCTTTAATGAATTAGGAATGGAAACTACAATTATTAGTTTAGATAAAGAGGACCATTCGTTGAGAACATCTTTAGAACACCATGGATTTTCTTTAGTCAGTGATGATGAAGATGGGACTGCTTTTGTAGTTAGTAAAGAAGATGAAATAGAATTTGATAAAAAAGGAGTACGCACCTTATGAAACATGTAAAACGCAATAGTATTATTATTTTTGCTGTTACTTTCTTAGTTTTATTTTTTGTATTAAAAGATAATTTTTCGGAAGTAGTATCATCTTTATTAAGAATGGATTATCGGTATTTATTAATTGCTTTTCTATTATACTTTTTATATCTTTTCTTTCACACACTAGTAAATTATTATTGGGTCAATGATAAAGAAAAGTTAAGCTTAAAACATGCTTTTGTCCATATGATTATTACTCAATTTTTTAATGGTATTACGCCTTTTTCTAGTGGTGGACAGCCTATGGAAGTTTATATGTTAAAACAACATGGTTTCAGGACAACTAGAGCAACTAATATTATTATGCAAAACTTTGTTGTTTATCAAGTTGCTTTAGTAATTGTTGGGTTATTTGCTGTATTCTATAATGCCAGCACAGGTATTTTGCAAAATAATAATTTACTTAGAAGTTTATTACTAATAGGATTTATTGTAAATACTATTGTAGCTGTGGTGTTACTGCTTCTAGCTATTAGTAAACGTTTTACTCATACTATTATGAGATTTCTAGTCTTTATTTGTGATAAATTAAAATTAATTAAGGATAAAGAAAAAACAAAAGAAAAGTGGGAAGAAAGACTTCTTGACTTTCATCAATATACAAAAGAAATTACAAAGAAAAAGGGACTATTCGTGATGGGAGTAGTATTAAATATATTAGCCCTTATTTGTTTCTATTTAATTCCTTTCTTCTTAGTATGTAGCTTACATGATTTTAGTTCCTTATCTATTATGGCATCCTTAGTTAGTTCGGCTTATGTTTTAATAATTGGAGCATTTGTACCAATTCCTGGTGCGACAGGTGGAATAGAGTACGGATTTTACGAAATATTTGGTAATTTCTTACCAAGTGGAGAATTAAGTGCTGTCATGTTGATTTGGAGATTTATTACATATTATTTTGGAATGATATTAGGAGCCATTTTATTTAATGTTCATCAAGGAAAAAGAGGTGCTAAAAAAGAATGAGAATAGGTATTTTTACAGAGACTTATACTCCTTATATTAGTGGCTTAGTAACAAGTATTGTAATGCTTAAAGGAGCTCTTGAAAAAAAGGGACATGAAGTATATGTTGTAACAGCTAATTTGAAAGACTTTCACTATCATTATGATGAAGAAAATAGAGTATTAGAAATTCCAGGTATTCCAACAGGGATTTATGACTCTCGTCTAACTAGTATTTACCCATTACAAGCAGTTAATATTATCAAAAAATGGCATCTTGATGTTATTCATTCACAAACTGAATTTGCAATAGGCACTTTTGCTCGACTTTTTGCCAAACAATATAATATTCCTATTGTACATACCTATCATACGATGTATGAAGATTATGTTCATTATATAACGAAAGGCTATTTTAATAAATCTAGTAAGAAGCTTGTAGAGTATTTAACGAAATTTTATTGCGATAAAACTATTACTGAGTTAATTGTACCTACTGTTAAAGCTTATAATTTATTTAAGAAAAAATATAATGTAGAAAGAAATGTTCATATTGTACCAACTGGAATAGAAGTAGATCGTTTCTTTAAGAAGAATGTACCAGTTAAAGAAGTGAATGCATTAAGAAAAGAATATCACCTAAATAGAAAAGATTTTGTTTTAATTTTTGTAGGTCGTGTTGCAGAAGAAAAGAATATTCCTTTTTTAATACACGTGGTTGATCATTTAAAAAAAGAAATTCCAACTATAAAATTATTTATTATAGGCGATGGACCTGATAAAGAAAAATATCAAAAATTAACCCAAGATATGGATTGTGAAGAACAAGTGATTTTTACTGGTAAAGTTCCATGGGATAAAATTCCAGCATATTATCAATTAGGTAATTTGTTTATTACTGCATCTAAGACAGAAACACAAGGTTTAACTGTAATAGAAGGAATGGCCGCTTCTCTACCAGTTGTTTGTATGGATGATGTAGCCTTTCATACTATGGTATTTGAAGATTTGAATGGTAAATTCTTTAAGGATGAAGAAAGTTGTGAAAAAGTAATATTAGAGTTATATAATAATAAAGAATTAAGAGAAAACTTAGCTAAGCAAGCAGTGATTCAAGCAGAACATTGTAGTACAGAACAATATGCAGATAATATTTTAATTGTTTATAAAAGAGCTATTGAAAATAATAAAAAGAAAGATCGTTTTGGTATATTATCCAAAATATTTAGAAAATTAAGAGGTGAAAAATAATGTTATTAGTATTAAATCATAAAAGTAATTTAACATATGATGAAGTTATAAACTATCATCATGATTTATTAAAGTTATCTCTTTTTGATCATCAACTAATCGTATGCCCTAGTTATTGTTATTTACCATTTTTTGATGATGTTACCCTAGGTAGTCAGGATGTGAGTGAATTTCCTTTTGGAGCCTATACAGGTCAAGTATCAGCATCTGCTTTAAAGTCTCTTCATGTAAGTTATGTTATTATTAATCATAGTGAGCGTTTACAATATTGCCATGAAAGTTTAAAAAATGCTAAGAAGAAAATAGAAATGGTATTAGAGCAAAAGATGACCCCTATTATTTGTATTGGTGATACGAAAGAGGAACATGATCAAAATTTGTATTTACAAAGATTAGAGGAACAATTAGATTATTTGGTGCAGGATCTTAAGGGAGATGAATTTATTGTAGCCTATGAGCCTATTTATGCCATAGGAACAGGTGATATTCCTAAGAATGAAGATATTAAGAAAATAGCTAAGATGATTAAAGAAAAATATCAGGTTAGAGTCTTATATGGTGGTAGTGTTAATCAGGATAATGCTGCTCTTTTAAGTCAAATAGAAGAACTGGATGGTTTCCTTCTAGGAGGAATTAGTTTAAAATTAGATAAATTGCAGGAGTTAATTAAAAAGTTATCTTAAATTAAAGAGAGGTTAATCGACAAAACCTGTCTTTTTTTTCTCTATCTATTTTTCTAAAGCTGTTATATAATAGTAATGCATGGTAGTAATAATGCGTGGTAGTACATGGAAGGAGAGATTATGAAAAAAACCAACGTATTAATAATTGACGATAATATTGAATTAGTGAACATGGTAAAGGAATATTTTACTGATCATGCTGAAATTCATATTACTTTAGAGGCTCATGATGGAGTAGAGGGATTAGATTTAATTTTAAATCATCAAGATGAATATGATGTAATTTTACTTGATTTAATAATGCCTAGAAAAGATGGAATGCAAGTATTGAAAGAAATGAAAGCTAAAAATATATTTAAGAAAGTAATTGTGTTAACGTCTTTTAATACTCAAGAAGTGATTAGAGAAGCAAGTGAACTTGGTATTCGTTATTTTATTTTGAAACCATTTGAATTAATGGATTTAGAACGAAGAATTTTAGAATGTAATAATGAAGATGAGCAGAGTCATAAAGTAATTGATATGCGATATAATAATTTACAAATGGCAATTACGAAAATATTACATGAATTGGGAGTACCCTCTCATATTAAAGGATACCAATATATAAGAGAAGGTATTACTGTTCTTTTTGATAAACCTGAAGTGATTGGTGGTATTACAAAAGAATTATATCCTGATATTGCTAAGAAGTTTGATACTACAGTGTCTAGAGTAGAAAGAGCTATAAGACATGCGATAGAAGTTAGTTGGAATCGTGGTAATTGGCAATTGATGGAGGAAATATTTGGTCATAGTGTAGATATAGATAAAGCAAAACCAACAAATTCAGAATTTATTGTGACGGTAGCGGATAAATTACGTCTTGAATTTCATCAAGACTCAATAAGACAATAAAATTGTTGTCTTTTTTATCTAGAAGGAAAATGTGTTTTGAATAAAAAACGCATTTATGCATTGACAAATATTTGTTCTGATTCTGATGATTGTATGATACTACAAACGAGATGATCCTGTCTTATGAAAGAATATTGAGCTTATCATTTTAGATTATATCCAACGTTAGAACAACAAAGACTGATTCATAAGACATTTGGT
>CAJFVY010000080.1 GCA_904420615.1 uncultured Bacilli bacterium
ACTTTCTAAATATCCACTTCCCGCTAAACGATATAAGTAAGTTTCATTCTTAATATGAATATAAGGATATACATATTGATTCATTTCCATTGATATTAAATGATTCTCTTTTTCTAATAAGATATCTAGTCTATAATCTTTTAACTTATTACCACTATTTAATTCATTATCTAATAATTTATAGCCTCTTATATCAATTCCTGTTGTATACTTAATTACTTCTTCAAAGTAATAACGATAATTCTTCTTTTTAAATAGATATTTAAAGGTAGTATCGCTTAATAATGAAATGTATCTACGCTTCATCTCATCCCTCCTTTTTCATTAGTGGAACCACTTTATTATAAGAAGAAGCCCTTGACAAATTACTCCATTATCTCTATTTATAAAAAAAACTAGCTAAAGTTTTAATTTCTTTCCTCTTAGCTAGTTAGTATTCTATTATTTACTTTTCAAACTATCTCATCTTTTCATTTCTTATCTAATTTCTACTTATTATAAATTTTTTAAATTTTTCTTCTTAGCTCTTTAACATCTTTAGAACTTATTAGTATTTCTTCATCTTTTAATAAAGTGTTTCTTTTAAATTATTTATATTTTCTTATTATGATGACTATCTTCATAATGAAATACAGTATCTAAATTATACGACTTAAAAATAGCATCACTAGATACACTAGTTAAATACTTTTGAAAGCTTTGGTCATCTACTTTCATATAGCCTTTTTCTAACAAATCAGGAAAATACTCTTCACTTTTTGGAAATTGACAATAGGTTAAATCAACTAAATAATAATCATTTAAAATATCAAGACTAGGTACTAATAATAATTTATGTTGATAACTTAGATCTAAGTCATCTTTTGTATCAATAATATGTGCTAAAACATGATGATCTTGTAAATTTTGTTTCAAATAACTAGTATAAATAAAACACATTCGATCATAATCTAATCCTTTTAACTCTTCTTTCGTCTTATCAATAGCGCCCCTAATTTCTGTTTCTATATTGTGATTTTGAATATTAAACATTTTATCATATAGTGACATAGTACCCTCCTCTTCTATTATACCAAATATGGCTATAATGACAACAAAAAGAAAAAAGAATCATAAACTATAGATAGGTGATCAATATATGCACAAAAAAAATCGACACAATCTTTTTTGCCGCTGTAATATGTGTAAACAAAAAAGAAGATCTAGTCTTCTTTATCTTGGATTCATTATCACTCTAATTATCATTATTTTTTATCAAGCACTATTATTAATTTTTTTATTATCAAGATTCAATGCTATTTTATTATTTCTTGAACTAATTATGTTGGTGGTGCTCCTTTTTTTCCTTATTTTCTGAAATAAATTGACTAGTTTTCTTTATTTGATCATAAAACTTTACTAATTCAGTACATTTGTTTAGGGATGAGGGATAAATATCAATCATTCTTGGTATTACAATAGAAAAATAAAAATATAATTTTTCCTCTTCTTTAAAAGGGTATTTATGTTGATAGAAATGGAAAGTAGAAAACATATCTACTTTTTCAAAATCTTGATTATAAAAATGTAAAAAGTCTTCAACAGGACTACCTAGATGTGCATTTTCTAAACTAATAAAATATCCATTATCATTACCTAAAAAATGAGATAATTCACACTTACCATGACAGTATACTTCTCTTATAGTAGTAGTTTTCGTAATTTTTTGATACCATTCATCTAATAAGTGTCTAGCATAATTTAAAGCTGAATAAATATAACTTACATTTCTAATATATAAATATTCTGAAGGATGCATATAGACTTTCATTTCAATCATATCTTGTAAATCATGATAATAAGCATATAAGAAATTAAGTTCTTTTATATGCTTTTCATAAATTTCTTTTACTTTATCAAGATCTAAGGGGACATAACTCGTAGTTTTATTTTGCCATAAAGCTAAATTATAAATAAGACGTTTTGCTAATTCATCATCGTTTAAAGAAGTCTTTTCTAATTCTTTAAAAATTACTTGATGATCATTTATTTCTATTGGCCTTAAATAACTATTAATATCATGATCATCTAAATACTTATAAATTTTATCAAGATTATAACATTTTTTAGGTTTTATAATGATATTTTCACCATCTACATTTAAATATACTAAATCTTTTTTATAAGTATATTTTTTTATATTAGCCATCTTGTAAGCTAGTAGGAATAATTAATTTGTCTCCGGCTTTTAAATCATCTAAATTATTGTAAAAAGATAATTCTTCTTTAGTAGTATTATATTTCGAAATAATTTCATCAAGATTATCATTTTCTCTTAAAATATAAACAGAATAAGTAGTATACGTTTCATCGGTATTAGCAAATGCATTAAAGATAGAGTTCATGACAGGACTATCTTTCTTATCTGTTTCATTTTGGTTATTGATAACTTGTACTGGTTCTTCATATGAAGTATTTTCTTTTATTTCATTCATCTTATTATCTGAAGCTTGATTAATTACTTCTTGATCCATTTTAATTTCTTCAGCACTTTTTAATCCTACAGTACTAACTGGTTCACTCATGACTTCTTCTACTACTTCTTCTTTTGGTTCCTCTTCTACTTTTTCTTCATTGTCACTATGATCTCTTATCAATTCCTTCACATCTTCTAAAACTTCTATTTCTTTTTCAAGATCTTCCTTATTATCTTCTTGTTCTTCTTTATCTTCCTTATCTTCTTCTATATTTTCTTCATCTTGTTTCTCTTCTATTTCATCCGGTATAGTGATCTTTTCTACTCCCTTTACTAAAATATCTACCTTAATAACTAAAACTTCTTCATTTACGACATCATATGTAAAATTAGCAATTTCTATTTTTCTTGTTTCTTCTTCTAGATCATTTGTAAGCATAATATCAACGGGAATAGCATAATGAAAATTCTCTTCTATTGTACTAGCTTCAGTCATCTTGTAAGTTCCACTAATAATTAAATCTCCAAGAATATTAGCATCTGTTTCAAACTTTAAAGTATGTTCTAGTGAAATACTACTAATCTCACCTATCATAGTCTTAAATGCTATTTCTTTTTCTAATGAAATAATTTGTTTCATCTTAAAACTCCTTTCTACCAAAGTGTATGATAACAAAAAAAGATTATTCCATTCTATTAGAATAATCTTATGCGACTGGTAAATTATTTTTTAAAAATAATTGATTAGCAATTTCAATATAATTTTCAACATAGACAAATTCAATTTTCTTTTTAATTTCTTTTGGTAATTCTAATACATCACTTTCATTTTCTTTTGGTAAGTAAATAGTAGTAATACCAGCACGATATGCTCCTAATGCTTTTTCTCTTAAACCACCAATTGCTAAAACATCACCTTGTAATGTAATTTCTCCTGTCATAGCTATTTTACTAGATACTTTCACCCCAGAAAGACTACTGATTAAAGAAGTCGTTAAACTAACACCGGCACTAGGTCCATCTTTCATAACAGCTCCTTCTGGTACATGAATATGAATATCATCTTTAAATTTATTAGGACTAATACCAAACTTCCTTTGATTTGCTTTAATATAACTAAGGGCTATATAAGCTGATTCTTTCATGACATCTCCTAAAGAACCCGTTAAAATTAACTCTCCTTTACCTGCAAAATGAGTTACTTCAATGGGTAAGATATCACCACCAAATGGTGTATAAGCTAACCCATTAACAACACCTATTCGATATTTAACAGGATTATCATGCAATAAATAAATTTTCTTACCTAAATATTTTTCTACTTTTGCTTCCGTGATAGCACCAAAATAACCAGTTTTAGAAAGTAAATTATTCTTTACTATCTTACGAAGTATTTTAGCAATCAATCGTTGTAAGTCTCTAACACCTGCTTCTTTTGTATAATACTCTATAATATGTAAGATTGCTTTCTTATCAAACTGTACTTGTAAGGAAGTAAGTCCATGTTCTTCTAAGGCTTTTGGTATCAAATAGTTTTCAGCTATCTCTACTTTTTCATATTCAGTATAAGATGGAATATGAATGATTTCCAAACGATCTTTTAATTCCATAGGAATTTGTTCTTCATAGTTAGCAGTTGCAATAAATAAGACTTTACTAAGATCAAAAGGTTCTTCTATATAATGATCAGAAAAATGAGCATTTTGTTCAGGATCTAATACTTCTAATAAACTACTAGCAGGATCACCTTTTATATTCTTAGTCATTTTATCAATTTCATCAATAACAAAGACAGGATTACTACTACCAGCTTTTTTCATACCTTGAATAATTTTACCAGGTAAAGCACCAACATAAGTCCTACGATGTCCTACAATTTCAGCTTCGTCATTAATACCACCCACTGAAATTGTAGCAAGCTTACGGTTTAAACTCTTAGCAATACTATAAGCAAGAGACGTTTTACCAACTCCTGGTGGACCTATCAAGCAAAGAATTGGTCCTTTTAAAGATTTAGTATTTTGTTTTACAGCAATATACTCTAAAATTCTTTCTTTTACTTCTTTCATACCATAGTGATTTTCATTTAGTATTCTTTCTATTTCTACCATAGAAGTTGTATCTTTCGTATCATGATTCCAAGGTAAGCTTAACATCCATTCAATATAGTCTTTAATCATACTAATATCAGGAGAATTATTACTACTACTTTCATATTTAGCAATTTCTTCTTTGATTCGTTCTTTAATAGAAGGACTACATTTTAATTGCTTTAATTTCTTATAATATTTAGTTACAATACCATTTTTAGAATGTTCATCACCTAACTCTTCAGAAATCACTTTCATCTTTTCACGTAAATAATATTTTTTCTGTTCTTCATCTAATTCGGCTCTTACTTTATCTTCAATTTTATTTTCTAATTTTGAGATTTCAATTTCTTTTCTTAATTGTTCCAACAATTTATCAGCTCGGGCGATAGGTGATATTTCATATAAGTAGTCTTTTTGTTCAATGACTGTTAATGGTAAGAGTTTTACTAAAGTATCAGTTAGTTCACTTAAAGAATTAATATGAAATATTTCTGTTAACATAGCATTACTAACGGTTGGTATTTCTCTTACATAACGATGATAAGACCGTTGTAATAAATTACAATATACTTTTTCTATTTCTACATCAATAATAGTATTTTCTATTGGTGTTATTTCAGCATAATAAATACCATTTATTTCTTCATACTGATCAATATGTACTCTTTGTTTAGTAAGTAAAACACTACGCATTTTAGAATTTGGTACCATGATCTTTAAATCTTGTTCACAAATTAAACCAATAGATGGAAACTGTGTTACATCATCTAGTGTTTCACCATCTAAAGAATGAATCAATAATAGTTCTCTATCATATTCTTCATCAGCTACATTTAAAATATTTTGAATATATTTATTATTGGTTTCTATACGGTATTCACTATCTGGAAATACCACCCAATCATTCACAATTAATACTGGTATCTTCTTGTTCATACTACCCCTCCAAGTTCATTTATTTATTATAACTTTTTTTTGAGAAAATACAACAGTACTTTTAATCTTTTTTCGTATTAGTTAAACTTACTTACTTATTTATTATAGAACAAATAAAACAAACAAGTTTATTTTTACCTGGTCGTTACCTTCCAGGATTCCTACTTCATAGATAGAGCAACCCCTATTCTCCATAGGCTTAAACTCCGATGGTTGCCACCGTACTCTTTTTTTTTTATTTTTTTCTAAAACTTTATTTAAACTATTTCTTGTAATTTATAGTGTAGCTTTAATCCTTCAAACTTGATATTTATACTTGCATTGATATCTCTATCATTATAAAAGCAACATTTTG
>CAJFVY010000081.1 GCA_904420615.1 uncultured Bacilli bacterium
AAAATAAAACTCACACGAGGTGTGAGTAATTCTCTCAATGGAGCGGATGAGGAGAATCGAACTCCCGTAGTCAGCTTGGAAGGCTGGGGTTCTACCATTAAACTACATCCGCAAAACTGCTGACACCATTAATTATATACATGAAGATAAGTAATTGTCAACCCTTAGTTTTCAATTTTATAATTAAATCGTTCAGCCTTTTCATGTTAATTAGAACATTCTTGTAAGTTTCTTTTTCTTAATACCACATAATTCATTGATAGAGATGTGGTATGTTTTAGCTAGAGTAACTAATTTATCTGTAGGAATTCTTGTCCTTCCTTCTTCATAATATGAATAACTTGACTGTCTTATACCTAATACTTTGGCAAATTCTTTTTGAGTCCTTCGATGCATCATTCTAAATTTTCTTAAATTATTACCAATTACTTTATAGTCTATATCATCTGGATAATTAATTGATCTCTTATCCAAATTAATTTCTAAGATGTATTCCACATTCGAATGAACAATTTTAGCTAACTTTACTAACTTTTCAATAGGAAAGTTTACATCACCAAGTTCCCACATAGTATAAGTAGAACGATTAACTCCTAACATTTTAGCTACATCTGATTGTGTTAAATCTCTATCTTCTCTTAAATCTTTAATTTTTCCATATCTCATCTTTACCACCTTAACTATTATTTTATTACAGCTCTCGTCAATATCTTCAATTTGTCAAAATAATTGATAAATGAAATTTTTTAGAAAAAATAATTCAATATGCTTAAATACTTTATAGGAGGTGTTGATGTGAGAAAAGTGCTGTATATTAAGCAACAAAATCATTCTGATTGTGGACTGGCTTGTCTTTTATCTATTATCAAAAGTTACCATAGTAATGCTCCATTATCTTGGTTAAAATATGTTAGTGGTTGGGATAAATCAGGCGTTAGTATGTTTGGATTAGTAAAAGCCGCTAAATCATTAGGCTTTTATGCAGAGGGAAACACAGGAGAATTTAAAGAGGTATCTAGCAATCATTGTCCCTTTATTGCTCATGTAATATTAGAAAATAATTTAATGCATTATGTTGTAGTAGAAGATATCAATAAGAAAACGGTTTTAATTATGGATCCAGCCGTTGGTCATAAAAGAGTAGCTTATGATGATTTTTTAAAGATATTAAGTGGTAATTATTTATTTATAGAAAAAAGAGGCTATGTAAAAACAATTGATATGGAAAATCACTATACTATAATTTTATTAGACTTTATCAAGAAAGAACGAACTAATTTAATATTTTTTAGTATTATATTACTTCTTACAGCCTTTTTAGAATTACTATTATTATTTCAATTTAAAATATTAATAAATAATGCACTTAATTGGAGTTCTTTTTCTAATCTTTTTATTTTGGTTGCTATTTTTGGTAGTTTGTCTTGTTTTCAGATAGCTTTTCATTTCTTAAGTAATATTTATTGCGAAAAAATAAAAGTTAGATTAACAAGGTTTCTACAGACAAAATTTTTTAAACACATCCTAACACTTCCTTATCTTTATTATAAAATAGAGCCAAAAGGAGTATTTTTTTCTTATTTTAATGATATTAATATTTTAATAACTTTTTTATTTCATTTATTTCTTTTTATCAGTAAAAATATATGGTTATTATTCTTTTATTATTGTTATTTTTTTTATTTATCTAGATCCTTTTTCCTTTTGATGGTATTAGGTAATTTATTAGCATTCTTATTTTTATATAAAGCTGAAAAGAGGCGTAAACGACTTTTAAATTATTATTATAAAACGAAGGATGAATATCATGATTGTTTTCATCAAAATATAAATAATATAGAGATGATTAAAGGACTACATTTAGAAAAAATAAGATGTAAACTATTTAATAAATATTTAGTTAAATTTAATAAAAGTAATTATGATATTCAATTTCAAATTAAAAAAGAACAAAGTATATTGTTTTTATTAGAGAAAATAATTTATTTTTTCATGATTATCCTAGGTGGCATAGAAGTAATAAAATCTAACTATGACTTAGGAACTTTTATCTTATTAGAAGGCTTTATTTGGAATGTATTACAAAGTAGTGAGACGTTTTTTTCACTTTTTATCAATTATGGTGATTACAAAGAAGCTAAAAGTAGATTTAATGAAATATTTTATATTAAAGAAGAGAAAATGATAAAGTCTAATTTAGCAATAGATTATGATAATTTAGATATTAATGTAGAAAATCTCAGCTTTGAATATCATGATAAGACCATATTAAAATCTATATCATGGAAGATAAAACCTAATCAGAAAGTATTTTTATTTGGCAAAAGTGGTAGTGGTAAAAGTACATTAGTTAGAATTATAGGTAGATATTTAGATATTCCATATGGGATGGTTCAAATTAATAATATGGATATAACTCATTATAATTTAGATTCTTTGCGTGAAATCATAACATATTCTTCTATTAGTGAAGAACTTGTTTCAGGAACGATTTATGATAATCTTGTTTTAGGAAGAAATGTTCATTTTTCTACGTTAAAAAAAGTTTTATGGATTACAGGGTTTACTGAGGTTATGAACAACAAAAAAATTGCATTAGATACCAATTTAATGCTAGTAGGTATTAATTTAAGTGCGGGGGAATTAAGTAGATTATTTTTAGCTCGTGCGTTATTAAAAAAGAGTAAGGTTTATATTTTTGATGAATTACTTAGTAATCTTGATATTCATAGTGAAAGAATTATTTTAACAAGAATATTTAAAGAATATAAAAATTCTATTATTATCTATATTTCTCACAGATTAAATTGCCAAGATATGTTTGATGCAATTTATAAACTACAAAAAGGAAAACTATATAAAAATGAAAGAACAGAGTAGAGGAATATTTGTTATAACATTTATAATATTGATTTTACTACTAGCTTTTTTTATTATCATTTTAAAAGTAAGGATATGGACTTATCAAGAATATATGGCCATTATAATAGATGATAATTATCTTTCAATTTCTGGTACTAGGAAGAGTTTAAATAGTCTTTTAGACAATAATGAATTTTATATTCAAGGGAATAGTATTCAGTATGAAATTATCGAAAAGAGTGAAGTAAATGGTATTTGGCTATATTTAATAAAGATAAATAAAAAAATAGTTTCAGAAGAATTTGTTAATATTACTGTAAAAACAAAGCAACAAACTATTTTTCAAATTATTATTAATAACTGGAGGAAAGAATGAAGAAACTGACGGATTGTGAATTAAAAAATATCAGAGGTGGATTTACCGTTTGGACTTTTTTAGGTATTTCTGCCTTGGGTGTATTCTTATCTGGTATCATTGATGGCTTTGTTCATCCAAAAAGTTGTGGAGGTGATACACAATGAAAAAATTGACAAATGATGAGTTGAAAGCGATAAAAGGAGGTACTAGCATAACTGGATCTTTGATTAATGCTTTTATTAACTTATTTGAATTATTAAAAGAAACTGGTCAAAGTATAGGGTCAGCTATTAGAAGAATTAGTGATGGAAACATATGTCGTTCTGATTAAATAACTATCTAAAGAGCACTTTTTTTGAGGTTTATGTAATAAATTTTGCAAAAAAGGTAAAAATTTGTTGTAATTTCATAGCTAGAGGTGGTATAATCAGTCTTAGAAAAAACGAAGGGAGGGATAACTTAATGACGGAGGTTCAAGTTAAGGGTAATCTAGATTCAGCTATCAAGAGATGGAAACAAAAAGTTGCCAAAAGTGGTGTCCTTTCCGAAGCTAAGCGCCATGATGCTTATGATAAACCAGGAGTAAGAAGGAGAAAAGCCAAAGAAGAAGCACGTAAAAATGCTAGAAAAAGTGCTCATAAAAATAATTATAAAAACGATAAAAATGGAAGAGACTAGTTATAATAACTTGTTTCTTTTTTTTAAATCATTTACATACACTTGTATTAGGTGAGCACTATGCAGATGATCAAAAAAATTAAGGATTATATTAAAGATGATGAATTTAGGATGACTATATTCAAGGATCGTGTTCATATAATTAACTATTATAAAATTATATCTGTAGGTAGAGAAAAAATTATTATTAGTTCAAAAGAAGAGAAAGTGTATTTTCATGGGAGTAATTTTTCTTTAAATAAACTTTTTGCCGGTGAATTATTAATTGAAGGAACAATTCATAAAGTGGAGATATTTTATGAGTAGTTATATATTAAAGATTTGTGGGAAAAATATAGATTATTTTATTAATAAATTAATCTATCTAAATATTGAATTTAAAGGGAAACAATCCTTTTATAATTACTGTATTATTGAAGTATCCGAAGAAGATTATTTAAAGATTTTAAAATTAAAGACTAGTTATGAAATTATTATATTAAAAAGAAAAGGTTTAGTTTACTTTCTTCATATTTTGAAAACAAAAAAAATATTTTTGGGATGCTGTTTTTTAATTCTGTTATTTTTAACCTTTTTAACACATATGACTTTTAAAATAGAAGTCATCCATACGGATGCTGAAATTAGAGAGTTAATTTTAGATGATTTAAATGAATTAGGTATAAAAAAATATCATTTGAAAGTGAATTATGCTACAAAAGAAAAAATTAAGGAACAAATTTTAGCCAAAGAAAATAAAAAAATAGAATGGTTAGAAATAGAAGAAGTAGGAACCACTTATCAAGTTAAAGTAATTACAAGGGTGGAAAATGAAGAAAGTGAAGAACTAAAACCACGGAACGTTGTTGCTAAAAAGAGTGGTTTAATAACGGATATTAGAGCTACAACAGGAGAAGTGGTGGCTAAAAAAAATCAGTATGTAGAAAAAGGAGATGTTTTGATTACTGGTATTATCAAGAATAAAGAAGAAGTGAAGGCTTTAGTAGCTGCGACAGGAGAAGTTTATGCTGAAATTTGGTATAAAGTTACTCTCGATTTACCAAGTAGGTATGAAGAAGAAGTAAAAACTGGTAATTCTAAACGAGTCTTAGAGTTTATTTTCATGAGTCATAATATTCCATTGAATTCTCTTCATAATTATGAACATTCTAAAGATACTAAACAAGTATTATGGTATCATCCATTATTACCATTGCAGCTTAGCTATACAAAAAAGGAAGAAATAAATATTACAAATATTGATTATAATAATAGTGATAATTTAGATGAAATATATAATTTGGCAATAGAAAAGTTAAAAACTGATTTAGGAAATGATATTGAAGTATTAGATCAAAAAGTTTTGAAAAAAAGTGTTAATTCTGCTAATATAAATATAGAACTATTTTTTAAAGTAAAAGAGAATATTACTGATTATGCTTTGATAGATGAAGAGAAGTTAAAGAACGAAGAGAATCAAGATAAAAGTGAGTGATGCATGTGATGGATACTTTTAGTACTACGATTAAAAATGTTTTAGAATTTAGTATGCCCATGGTTGTCATTTGTGTGGTAGTAGCTATTAGTTTTAGAGCAGCAGATATTATTAAAAATAAGAAGAATTTTTGTTTCTATAAAGAGTTATTAGCTTTAGCATTTATTGTTTATATTTTATGCTTATTCCAAGTAGTTACATTTCAAGATAGTAGTTTAGGTAGTGGGAATAACTTGATTCCTTTTACAGAAATGTTTCGATATGAATTTGGTAGTCGCTTATTTTTAAAAAATGTTTTGGGTAATATTGTAATGTTTTTACCTTTTGGATTTTTTATGAGTTATTTTTTAAAAGAAAGAAAATTATTACCTATCCTTATTTTAGTAGTTATTGCATCTTTAACGATTGAAACAACTCAGTTGGTGATTGGTCGTGTTTTTGACGTCGATGATATTATTTTAAATATTTTAGGAGGAGTACTGGGGCATTATCTTTATGTTTTAGTTTTAAAAGTAGGAGAATTATGCCCTAAAATTTTCTTATCAGAATTATTCCTAAATATTATTTCTATTATTTTTGTGGTAGGCCTAATTACCTTAATTTAAAATGTTTTACAACTTATTATATATATGTTACAATGCTTACGGGAGAAAGTTATGAATAAAATTGGAATTTACAATGAAACAGATGAGGACATTCCTTATTTAGAAACAGTAAAAAAAGTAATTAATGGTGCAATTAAGATAGAAAAACTATCTAATATAGAATGTAATATTATTTTTGTAGATGATTCTTATATTAGAATGTTAAATAGTACTTATCGTCATATTGATAGAGTGACTGATGTCATTACATTTGCTTTAGAGGATGATAAAACATGTATTTTGCCTAATCATTATAGAGTTTTAGGGGATATTTATATTAGTATTGATAAAGCTAAAAAACAGGCAATAGAATATCAACATAGCCTTGAAAGAGAAGTATGCTTTTTGGCGGTACATGGTTTTTATCATTTGTTGGGATATGATCATGCTACCGAAGAAGAAGAAAAGATCATGTTTTCGAAACAAGAGGAGGTCTTAGCAAAATATGGAATCAATAGATAAAAAAAGTAAATTCAGTATAAAACGATTAGTTAGTGCTTTTTTTAATTCTATATCTGGTTTAATACTGGCTTATAAAAGTGAACAAAGTATGGTCTTATTAGCAGTAGGTAGTTTGATTGTTATTATTTTAGGAATAGTTTTACAGATTAGTAGGCTTGAATGGATTATAATTATTTTCTTAATTTGTTTAACAACAACTGTTGAATTAATTAATACGGCAATTGAAAATGTAGTTGATTTAGCTACTCAAAAAATTCATCCTCTAGCAAAAGCTGCCAAAGATACTGCCTCAGCAGCTGAGTTTTTAATTTTATTCATGTCAGTTATTATTAGTTTGTTAGTATTTGTTCCTAGAATTATAAATCTTTTTTAAGTAGAGGAGGATATATATGAGATGTGGTACAGTTTCTATTATTGGTCGTCCTAATGTTGGGAAAAGCACTTTACTTAATTGTATTTTAAATATGAAACTTGCAATTACAACAGATAAAGTGGGTACAACTCGGAATATTATAGAAGGTATTTATCAAGATCATGACAGTCAAATTATCTTTATTGATACTCCAGGTGTTAGTCGTCCTTTAGATAAATTAGGTACACTTCTTAATCAGAAAGCTTATCAATATATAGATGATGTTGATGTTGTTTTATTTTTAATAGATGTAACAGCAAAACTGGGAAAAGGAGATCAATTTATCTTAGAAAAAATAGAGCCTCATAAGCCTGTCTTTTTATTACTAAATAAAATAGATAAAATAACCCCTACTCAATTATTAAAGGTTATAGACAATGCCAAAGAAGTATATGATTTTGCTGAAATTATTCCTATTTCTGCTCTTACTGGTTCTGGTAAAAAAGACTTAATTACTACTTTAAAAAAATATTTGCCAGTCCAAGAACCAATCTTCTCTAATGATGAGTTAACTAATGTTTCAACAAGATTTATTATGGCAGAGTTTGTACGTGAAAAGATTATGCAACTTACAAAAAGAGAAGTACCACATGCTGTTACCTGTGTTGTGGAAAAATATGAAGAGCAAGATGATCTTGTTAATATTCAAGTTTTAGTTATTGTTGATCGTGATAATTTGAAAAAAATTATTATTGGAAAAAATGGTCAAATGTTAAAAAAAGTAGGTACTTTAGCTAGAAAAGATATGGAAGAATTTCTACATAAAAAAGTTTATTTAGAAACACATGTTAAAACAATAGAACATTGGCGTGACAAAGAAAAATATCTTGCTGAATTAGGTTTTGAAGAAGAAAGTGAATAAAAAAATTTAAATATTATCATGATAAGAATAGGTGATATGATAATATGGAAAAAATTGTTTGGGAATTATTTAAAAAAACTGGTAGAATTGAATATTATTTGTTGATGAAAAAATTAAAAGAAAGAGGAAACGATGAAGATAGTTGATGTAAAGGGACTAGTGTTAAGTGAGACAAATTATAGTGATTCCAGTAAGATATTAAATGTTTTAACAGAAGAATACGGAATCCTTGGAATTCTTTCTAAGGGATGTCGTAATATTAAAAGTAAATTACGTAGCTCATCACGTAAACTGATATATGGTACCTTTCATTTTTATTATAAAGAAAATGGTTTATCAGTACTAATTAGTACTGATATTATAAATGGCTATTTTAAAACGATGATGGATTTAGAAAAAATAGTATATTCATCTTATATTTTAGATTTAACAAAGCAAATCGTAAAACAAAGTGATATTTCTACAAAAGGTATTTTAGCTTTGGTTACGCAAGTATTAGATAAAATAGAATTAGGATTAGATCCATCTATTATGGCTAATATATTGGAGTTAAAATTCTTAAATTATTTAGGAGTTAGTCCTATTTTAGATAGTTGTGTTAATTGTGGCAGAACTAGTAATATTGTAAGTGTCAGTGCTTCTAGTGGTGGATTACTTTGTAGTAGTTGTAGTAATAGTGTAGATAGTATTCATAATTTGAAATTAATAAAATTATTACGTTTATTTTACTATGTAGATGTCGAAAAGATTACAAAAATTGATGTAAATGAAACGACAAAGAAAGAATTAAATCATTTCTTAGATGAATATTATGATCGTTATACGGGTATTTATTTAAAAGGAAAGTATGCAATGAAAAATATTGCGAAATTTGTTGAAAAGTAGGGATAGTATGAAAGATAAAATATGGATTTTATTAATGATATTATGTTTATTAATAATAGGTGTTGTAACAGGAATTACCTTTTCTCTTGATCATACTATTTATCAATTTTTTGTTAGTTTTCATAATCCATTATTATTAGAAATTGCCAGTTTTTTTTCTTCTTTTTCTTCAGTAGCCGTTTTATTTGTAATCAGTTTTATCCTGATCTTTTTCCTACGGAATAATAAAGATCGGTTATTTTTGGTTATTACTCTTTTATCTAGTGCTGCCTTTATTCTTTTAACTAAAAACTTTTTTGCAAGACCAAGACCAGAGTTAGGATCTATGCTTACTGATTATAGTTTTCCAAGTGGTCATTCCTTTATTAGTGTTGCTTTTTATGGCTTTTTATTATATTTATTACAGAAAAGTAAACCAAACAAGTATATTAAGAATTTTTTTACTATCTTCTTAATCTTTTTAATCGTTGCTATTCCTCTTAGTCGTCTAGTACTTGGAGTACATTATATAACAGACGTCATAGCGGGTGCTATACTTGGAATTTTATTACTTTTTCTTATTGTGTATTTATATAATAAAGTAGAATTGCCATTAAAGAAAGAAAAACCATTATTACAAACCTTTCATTATGCTATAGATGGAATTTTTAGCACTATTAAGCGTGAAAGAAATATGGTTATTCATGTATTAGTTATGATTTTAGTGGTGGGTGCTGGTATTTTTTACGAGATTAGTATGGAGGAATGGTTAATTTGTATAACTTTGTTTGGTATGGTATTAGCTTTAGAACTAGTAAATACAGCTGTAGAAAATGTTGTTGATTTAGTTACTGAAGAAAAAAAAGCTAAAGCAAAATTAGCCAAAGATGCAGCTGCAGGAGCAGTACTTATAATGGCTTTTTTTGCAGCTTGTGTAGGAATATTAATATTTTTACCTAAAATAATATGATTTTATTGTTGGCAAGTATCTTAAAAAAAAGTATAATAATGATGAAAATGAATTAATGGAGTATTGCTGAATAGATAAAGGAGGAAAAAGATGAAAAAATTAACTATGGAAGAGCTAGTAGCTTATTGTAAACAATATGGATTTATTTTTCAAGGTAGTGAAATATATGGTGGTTTAGCGAATACATGGGATTATGGTCCTTTAGGAGCTAGATTAAAAAATAATGTTAAAGATGCATGGCGTAAACGTTTTATTCAAGAAAGACAGAATGCCTATGAAGTAGATGCAGATATTTTTATGCATCCTAAAGTTTGGGAAGCTAGTGGTCATGTTAGTAGTTTTTCTGATCCCTTAATTGATTGTAGACATTGTAAAATGCGTCATCGTGCAGATAATTTAATTAATGATTATACAAATTCTTCTATTGGAGATAAAATGTCACAAGAAGAAATGATGAATTATATTAAAGAACATCAAATCCCATGTCCTCATTGTGGTAAAAGCGATTTCACAGATATCAGACAATTCAATTTGATGTTTGAAACATATCGTGGTGTAACGAATGATTCTAAAAGTATTGTTTATTTACGGCCAGAGAATGCTCAAGGAGAATATGTTAATTTTTTAAATGTACAACGTACTATGCGTGCTAAACTTCCTTTTTCGATTGGACAGATTGGAAAAGCTTTTCGTAACGAAATTACACCTGGTAATTTTACTTTTCGTACTATAGAATTTGAACAAATGGAATATCAGACCTTTTGTAAAAAAGGAACAGATATGGAGCTATATCAATATTTCAAAGAATATGCATTAAATTTTTTTATTGATTTAGGCTTAAAAAAAGAAGATTTAAGATTCCATGATCATGAGAAACTAGCTCATTATGCTAAAGCTGCTTGTGATATTGAATATCGATTCCCATTTGGCTTTGGAGAAATTAATGGTACTCATAATCGTACAGATTTTGATTTATCAAGACATCAAGAATTTTCAGGGGTTAAACAAGAGTATTTAGATCCAGAAACCAATGAGAAATTTATTCCTTATGTAGTGGAATCCACTTGTGGTCTTGATAGAAGTATCTTAGCATTATTATTCGCATCTTATGATGAAGAAGAATTAGAAAACGGTACAAGAGAAATTTTACATTTACATCCATTCCTTGCACCATACAAAGTAGCGGTTTTACCATTAGTTAAGAAATATCACAGTGAAAAAGCTCTTGATATTTATCAACAATTAAATAAACATTTTATGTGTATCTATGATGAGAGTGGCTCTATTGGAAAACGTTATCGTCGTCAAGATGCCATTGGTACGCCTTTTTGTATAACAATTGATGAAGAAACACTTGAACACGGAACCATTACACTTCGTGATCGTGATACTATGGAACAACAGACTATGACACTTGATGAGATTATTTCCTATGTTGAATCTAAAATTAAATTTTAGAAGGAGTATGTTATTATGGAACGATTACAAAAAGTAATAGCAAATGCTGGTATTACTTCTCGTCGTAAAGCAGAAGATTTAATTAGTAAAGGTATAGTAGAAGTAAATGGTAAAATAATAAGAGAATTAGGATATAAAGTTAGTCCATCTGATACTATTAAAGTAAATGGTAAGAAAATAAAAACAGAGCGAAAAGTTTATTTCCTTTTAAATAAACCACGCGGTGTAGTAAGTACTGTAGAAGATGATAAAGAAAGAAAAACAGTGATTGATCTTATTTCTTGTAAAGAAAGAATTTATCCTGTTGGTAGACTAGATTATGATACGACAGGAGTTTTGTTATTAACAAATGATGGTGTTTTTGCAAATAATTTGATGCATCCTTCTAAAAAAATTGATAAAGTCTATGTTGCTAAAATTAATGGTAAAATGAAAACGGAAGATTTTTTAAAGTTAGAAAATGGAATAATAATAGATAATCAAAAAACAGCACCTGCTAAAGTTAGACTAAAAAAATATGATAAAGATAAAGATATTTCCTATATTAAAATAACAATTCATGAAGGAAAAAATCATCAAGTAAAAAAAATGTTTGAAGTATTAGGTTATAGAGTATTAAAATTGAAACGAGAAAGAGAATTTATTTTTGGATTAAATGATTTAGCTAGTGGAGAATATCGCCCTTTGACACAAGAAGAAATTAAAATGGTTCTTGATCTTAATAAAAAATAAAAAGTATATTTTATTATGAAATAAGATATGCTATGATATAGTAAATATAAGATATAGGTGATAAGATGAAAAAAAATGTTTTGCTATTGGTAATTAGTTTATTTTTAATTACGGGTTGTGGGTCTAAAACTGCTATTACAGCAGAAGATTTTAAAGAAACATTAGAACAAGATTATGAAATTTATAACTTATTAGAAAATAATCAATATGAATATTTAGAAGGTAATTATACGATTTACTTTGGAGAAGAGTTGCTATCAAGACTTGATTTTTATCAATTATCTGATTTAGAGCATGCTGTTTATTTCTATCAAGAAAATCAAAAGACAGTATCAGATAACCAATCCGATTCTGTAAGCGAGAAAGAACAGTCTGGAGATAATTATAAAAAGTATACTTTAGAAACAGCTGATACTTATTATGTAGTAGAGTATGTAGATAAAACTGCTTTATATGCTGAGGTTGATGTAGAATATAAAGATGAATTGAATAATGTTTTAGATGAGTTGGGATATTAAACTATTTCAACTTTTTCTTTTGTATTTTTTATTTGAGTGTCAAATGATGTAGATTTTATGTTTTATTTTTACAATTAGTGTTATACTAAAATAGTAGGAGGTATGAATATGAGAGAAGAATGGAAAGG
>CAJFVY010000082.1 GCA_904420615.1 uncultured Bacilli bacterium
GATTATTTTTTTCATATATATAAAGTTGTTCTTTACTATCAATCAAAACTAAAATTAAGTCTTCTATATTATCATAATGATTATTTTTTAATCTGGTTTTTAACCATTCTTCATCTTTACCTATATTTTTTAAATTTTCCTTCATAATCTTTCCATCAATCACGGCATCACAACATAATCCTTCATAAGAGGTTTTTAATTTCATATCAGTTCTAGTCACTGGTTGATATTTGCTTTTTAACAAGAAGCTAATTTTTCCATTGGGTTCCATAATAGCATATTCGATTTGATTTAGGTTAAAATATCCACTAATTCTAGCTTGTTGTAATAAATCATTGACATCAATCTTACTTTTCTTTAATGCTTCATATAAAATATTACCATTTTCAATTAAAATACAAGGAGAACCAGTAACTAACCTTCTAGCTATAATACTCTTATTAGTAAGTTTTGTTATACAATAAGCAATAAATGCATAAACAAAAATTGCCAAAAATCCTTCAAAAAAAACAATATCTTTATTAAGGGTCATTTCAGCAGCAATAGATCCAATACTAATACCAATAATATAGTCAAATAAGTTTAATTCACTAACTTGTTTTCTTCCCATCATTTTAGATAGTAAAAATAGAGTTACAATAGAAAATAATCCTTTTGTAATAATTAATAAATAGGTCATGTTAATCACCAATTATAGTATGGTGTAATTTTTCTAAAAAATTCCTATAACTTTATCGTTGATATAATCTATTTTTTCATAATTAGGATTTTTAGGTAATCCTGGCATAGTTAATATGTTTCCAAGTAATACAGTTAAAAATTCTGCACCACTATGAATTACAATATCTTTAATAACAATTGTATTATCTTTAGGATATCCTAATTTTTCTTTATCATCAGAAATTGAATATTGTGTCTTTGCAATACATAATGGATAATGATCAAGATTAAGATTTTTTATTAACTTTAATTTTTCTAAAGCTAAATCAGTATATTTTATTTCCTTTGCATGATATACCTTGGATGATAATATATTCATTTTTTCTTCAAATGATTGATCTTGTTTATATAGTGGTTGAAATTCGTTTTTCATATTAGTTAATTCTTGAACTTCTTTAGCAAGAAGAACTGCTCCCTTACCGCCATCACAAAAAGCACTACTAACCTCACAAGGTATTTTTCTTTGCTTACAAAATTCTTTTATAATAGAAATGTCTTCTTCCTTATCATCTTGAAATTGATTTATTGCTACAATAATAGGAACATGATAGCAATTCAAATGATCAAGATGGGCTTCTAAATTTAATAATCCTTTCTTTAAAATTCCATAGCCATGATGAATTAATGCTCGAACAGTTACTACAAGTACAATTGTATCAGGGGCTAAATTAGCTTTTGGACAAACTAAATTTAAGAACTTTTCAGCTCCTAGATCTGAACCAAATCCTGCTTCTGTTACAACATAATCGCTTAAACTTAATGCTAGTTTTGTTGCTTTCACGCTACTACAACCGTGGGCAATATTCGCAAATGGTCCACCATGAATCAAGGCAGGTGTCCCTTCAAGTGTTTGAACTAAATTAGGATAGAAAGCATCTTTTAATAATACAGTTAAGGATCCTTCTAGTTTTAAATCATGGACAGTAACAGCTTTTTTTTCTTTAGTAAATCCTACAATAATATTACCAAGACGTCCTTTTAAATCATCAAGTGATTCTGCTAAACAAAATAAGGCCATTACTTCACTAGCAGCAGTTAAGACAAAATGATCTTTTACTTCTTTTTTATTACAAAGAAATGAAATATTTCTTAAAGTACGATCATTCATATCCAAACATCTATTAAAAATGACTTCATCAATTTGTAATTGATTACCTTGTTCAATATGATTATATATAGCTGCACTAATTAAATTATTAGCAGAAGTAATGGCATGAAAATCTCCTGTAAAATGCAAATTAATATCGACCATTGGAATAACTTGACTGTATCCCCCACCTGTCGCACCACCTTTAAAGCCAAACACTGGTCCTAAAGAAGGTTGTCTAAGAGACAAACACACATTTTCATTTAACTTATTTAAACCGTCCGCAAGACCAATACTAACTGTTGTTTTTCCTTCTCCATAAGGAGTTGGTGAAATAGCTGTTACTAAGATTAATTTTCCTTTCTTTTTCTCTTTTACACGATTTACGACTTTAGCCATCTTTGTACCATATAAGTAAAGATCTTCACTAGTCAAGCCTAATTTTTTTGCTACTTCCGTAATTGGTTTTGCCTTAACAGACTCTGCAATTTCTAAATCAGTCATTTAAATCACTCCTAGCATTTTATAAATTAATATATATTTAATATTACGTCCTTATTATACTAAAAAAAAAATAAAATATAAATAAAATTTTAATTTCTTGAAATTCATTCTAAAATTTATAATTTATATATAAAACGGAAAAAATATTTTTATTTATTAATTTTTTTCTTTTCGTTTTGTAATATTCAATAAAATAACAAAACTAATATTCAAAATTCCTCTATTTGCTTTTTATAAGTCTATATGTTAGGGTATAGGCCGTTAAGAAAAAGGAGGGAAAAAATGAAAAAAATATTATTCTTAACACTATCTTTTATATTCATTTTATGCAGTTATCAAGAAGTATATGCTAGCAGTGATACATTTTATGAAGCAGAGATGATTCCAAATATCTACTTAGTGCGTGATGATGGCACAACAAAATATTTTCAACAGGCCAGATTTTATCGCAGAACCAGTGATCAAAAAGCTGCTTATTGTATTGATCCATTTAAAGTATTTGATATCCATCATAATAATTATAATATTGTAGACAAAATAGAAAATCTTAGCGATAATGTCAAAAATAGAATTCGTGATATTGCTGGTTTTGGTTATGGTTATCCTGGTCATGAAGATTCTAAATGGTATGCAGTTACTCAGCTCATGATTTGGAAAGAAATAGAACCTACAAAAGACTTTTATTTTACAGATACTCTAAATGGTAACAGAATTGATGCTTATCAAAATGAAATAAATGAAATAGAAACATTAATTAATAATAGTAAAATAGCACCTAGTTTCGCTAATAATACTTACTATGGTCTAGTTGGGCAAGCAATTCACCTAACAGATACTAATTATGTCTTTAGTGAATATACAATACCAACAGCAGAAGAAGGAATTGTTTATACAAGAATCAATAATGATTATTCTATTACCAGTTCAAAACCTATTTGTATTACTCAGAATTTAACCCGTTACTTTTCTTATCATAATGATCCAGTACTTTTTTATTATAACGGAAATAGCCAGTCTCTAATGACAGTTGGTAATCCAGATGCTGTTGTTTATCCAGTTAATTTTTGCTTTCAAGAACTTACTCTAACCATCAAAAAGATTGATAGTACTACCAATGACACTACTAGTCCTGGAGAAGCATCTCTTTTAGGAACTACCTTTACTTTATATGATGAAAATATGAATAAAATAAAAGATTTAGAATTAAACGAAAACTTAGAAGCTTCGATTTCTTCTAGAGATTCTAATATAAACTATGGTAAATATTTTATAAAAGAAACAAACTCTGGTATGGGATATCAAGAAAATAACACAATTTATGAAATTAATTTTTCTAAAGATAATACCAATATTGAATTAATAGTTGAAAATGAAGTAATAGAAAAAGAATTAGTTATTAAGAAAAAATATGGTGATGGTCAAATAATGAAAGCAGAGGAAGGAATTCAATTTGATATTTATGATCACAATAATTATTATCTTACTACTATAACTACTGATTCTAATGGAATAGCCAAAATAACCCTTCCTTATGGTCATTACAAAGTAAAACAAACAAATACTACTGAGGGATATACAATGGCAAAAGAGTTTGAAGTGTTTATTGAAAATGAAAATAAAAATTATATTTATGAAATTAATGATTATCTAATAGAAGAAAAGACACCTACTATAGAAATAGAAGTTCCTGATACTTATCTTGATAAAAAAACTTATATGGGAATTTTACCCCTAATTGGATTAATCTTTAGTGGATATTATGTCAAAAAGAAAATTCATTAGTATTTCTATTATCATGGTCTATATCTTAGAGTTCATTACCATATATAGTTATATAAATAAAAATACGACAAATGAACATTATGACTTGAAAGAAGAACACATAACCAATCCTATTATTGAGAAAACGTATCAACAAGAAACTTTTTTAACGCAGTTACAAAATAAAGAAGAAGATTATCTAGCAATTTTAAAAATTCCTAAATTAAATATCAATCGTCCTATCTATTCTATACAAGATAAAAGAAATAATGTAGAACAAAATATAGAAATTTTAAAAGAGTCTATTTTACCAGATCACAATAATAGCCTTATTTTACTTGCTGCTCATTCTGGTTATGGTTATAATGCTTTTTTTGATCCACTTGATCAATTAACTATAAACGACGTAATTATTTTTATCTATAACAATCAGGAATTAAAATATTATGTTACTAATATAGAAGAGCAAGAAAAAGATGGTACAATTTCTATTAATAAAGAAACTACTGATAGATTAATATTAACTACTTGTAGTAAGAATAATAAGACTAAACAATTAATTATTACAGCCAAAAAAAATAGAGAATAATTTAACTTATTTCTCTATTTTCTTAATTATAATATTATTATCATCAGAATCAAATGTTACTTTTGAACCAAAAGGAATTGTTCCTTTAATTAATTCATGTGCTAATAAACTTTCAATAGTCTTACTAACAACTCGTTTTAATGGTCGAGCACCATAATTAACATCATAACCAGTGTCTACTAAATAATCTTTAGCTTTATCAGTTAATTTTAAATGAATATCATTAGTACTTAATCTTTTTTCAATATCACTAATAATTTTATCTAGTATTTGATAAATAACATCTTTACTTAGTGGTTTAAAGACAATAACTTCATCAATACGATTAATAAACTCTGGTCTGAAATGACTTCTTAATTCATCCATTACTTTACTAGTATCACCATCTAAAATATACTCACTGCCAAGATTAGATGTCATAATAATAATTGTGTTTTTAAAATCTACAGTTCTACCATTAGAATCTGTAATTCGACCATCATCAAGTATTTGTAATAATAAGTTCAATACTTCTGGATGAGCTTTTTCTATTTCATCAAATAAGACAATACTATATGGATTCCTTCTAACTGCTTCTGTTAATTGTCCACCTTCTTCGTATCCAACATATCCTGGAGGTGATCCAATTAAACGAGATACACTGAATTTTTCCATATACTCACTCATATCAATTCTTACCATATGTTTTTCATCATCGAAAAGTTCATAAGCAAGAGTACGTGCTACTTCAGTTTTACCAACACCAGTAGGTCCTAAGAAAATAAAGGAACCTATCGGTCTATTCGGATCTTTAATACCACTACGGGATTTAATAATAGCTTCGCTTACCAAATGTAAAGCCTCATCTTGTCCCATTACCCTTCTTTTCATACTATCTTCTAGATGAAGAAGTTTTTCTTTTTCACTACTTACTAATTTACTAAGTGGTATATTTGTCCATTTAGAAATAATACCTGCAATGTCTTCTTCCGTAACATTATCGCTTAGAAGTTGCATCTTATCTTTACTTTTTAATTCTTCTAGCTCTCTTTCAAGGCGTGGAATCTCACCATGACGAAGACGTGCTGCTGTCTCTAAATCATATTTGTTTTCAGCTTGTTCTAATTCAAAACGAGCTTTCTCAATTTCCTTTTTCTTTCCTTGAATTTTATCATTAAGATTTTTCTCTTCTTGCCAAGCATCTTTATATTCTTTTTCTTCTTTCTTAAGTTTAGCAAGTTCATGATCAATTTCATCTTTTCGTTTCAAAGACAATTGGTCCTTTTCTTTTTTGATAGCTTGTCTTTCTATTTCAAGACGCATTATCTTTCTAGTTAAAGAATCCAAAGCATTAGGAACAGAATCCATCTGTACCCTAATCGTAGCACAAGCTTCATCAACTAAATCGATAGCCTTATCTGGTAAATATCTATCTGTAATATAACGATTAGACAAAGTAGCTGCTGCTACCAAAGCCTTATCATGAATTGTAACTCCATGATGGATTTCAAATCTTTCTTTCAAGCCACGAAGAATAGTAATTGTATCTTCTACACTAGGTTCTTTTACTAAAATCTTTTGAAAACGACGTTCAAGTGCTCCATCTTTTTCAATATATTTACGATATTCATTTAAAGTAGTTGCACCTATTACATGAATCTCACCACGAGCAAGCATAGGTTTCAAAATATTAGAAGTATCCATAGCTCCTTCCATGTTGCCAGATCCTACAATTGTATGAATCTCATCAATAAACATAATAATAGAGCCTTCACTCTTCTTTACTTCGTTTAAGACATTTTTAAGTCTTTCCTCAAATTCACCACGATATTTAGCGCCAGCTATTAAACTAGCCATATCAAGTTCCCAAATCGTCTTATTCTTTAAACTAGTTGGAACATCACCACGTTCTATACGCAAAGCAAGGCCTTCTACAATGGCAGTCTTACCAACACCAGGCTCACCAATTAAAACCGGATTATTCTTAGTTTTTCGTGACAAAACTCGTGTAATACTACGAATCTCTTCATCACGACCAATTACTGGATCTATCTTACCAGCTTTTACAGCTTCATTGATGTTACGACCATATTTATTTAAAACATTTTCTTCTTTTTCATTATTTTGTACCATAATATCCCTCCTTATCACTACATATTATAGCACAAAATTAGCACTTGTCAACAGCGAGTGCTAAAATATTTTTTATTCACTTAAAATCTGTAAAGCTGTCTCCAACTGATCATCCTTATCAGTACTAGTTAAAGTTACTTCTTTTGTTGGAGTAACACCTTTTTCATTAATATCATTACCATTTGGTGTTAACCATTTTTGCATTGTATATTTAAAAGTATCACCGTTACTTAAAGTATCCAATTTCTGAACTGTGCCTTTACCATAAGAAGTAACACCTACGATTTCACTATTATAGTTTTCTTTAAAAGCACTAGCTAGTATCTCAGCTGCAGAAGCACTATTTTCATTTATTAAAACAACAACAGGATAAATTCTATCAACTTTTTTAGAAAGTCCATATACTTTTTCTATATTATTCTTGGATTGAAGTTGATATAAAACTTTTTTATTATCCATAA
>CAJFVY010000083.1 GCA_904420615.1 uncultured Bacilli bacterium
AAGACTTTTCCTTGGTTGTTATTAATAATTCACTCAAAAGTTGCAGTTAATCGTTCAAAGTTGCATTTACCTTTTCAATTGACCAAATAGTAATTTTTTAGTAATTGACTGTAAGTAAAAGATGTATTAAAATTTAAATATAAAATAGGGATAAGGTTTGTTTATTTACTATATTATTTATGTTTATATTGTTTTGATGATATGTTTAAATAAGTTTATATTAAAATGATTTTTTGCTATATAAAAAATTAAAGAACATACTAAAAAAGGTGAAAGGATGAAAGATAAAATAATGAAAGAATCAGTATATCAGGTAAAAAAAGCAAAAAGAAGAATATGGTATATAGGAATTTTTTCTTTTTGCGCTATATTTGTTTTAGCAATTGTAGAGTTTGTTATAAGGTTAAATCCTACATATGCAGCAGTTACTCCAGAAAAAGCGCCAAGTTATTTAACAGCTTATGAAAGTACCCATAATTCTGTTAGTATGTTTAGTAGTCCTAAAATAAATGAATTTGAAGAAGATCATATAATAAAAGCTGAACTTTATCATCCAAGAATATCAGAAGAACAATATGATAATTATAAAGTTGATGAATCTAGTATAATGTTTATAAGTAATCGAAATGCATTTAACACAACTTCTGTATATTGTTTATTAAAATCAGCATCTCAAACAAAATACTCCGGAATTACTTATATAATAGAAAATCAATCTATTTTTAAAGATTATTATAAAAATAATATAACTGATTTAGTAGAAGATTCTATAGTAACTGAAGAAGAATTTGTTGCTTATATGACTCAAATAGCTATTTGGTGGTATATAGATATTCAAAATGGTTATTCTTCTTTAGATTTGGATAGTAGTAGTTCTGATAGCAATTATGTTCGCAGGGATAATAATTCTATTATATCTGTAGGACAAGATGAGTCGGAATATTGGTATGAGGGATATTTTGATTCCTATAATTTTGTCAACAATTTATCAGTAGCAGATAAAAATACAATACGTAATTCAGAATATTGGGAAGGCTTAAAAAGCATTTTAACCGGAGCTTTAAATTATACTATTGATACTACTGAAAAAGAAATTTCAATTAATGAAAATAATATAAGTTATCAAATAATGGATAATGCTTTATTGACAAGTAATATTAGTGTATATTCAGATAATGATAGCTTTTCATCTTATACAGTAGAAGTATCAGATGATAGAATTAAAGTGTTAAATAATGATATGATAGAAACTAAAACTTTTGCTAGTAAAGAAAGTTTTAAATTATTAATTCCTTATGATGCAATAGTAGATAATCAATTATCAGTTAAAGTTAGAGTTATAGGAAATTTTATGGAAAAAGTTTCATATGTTTATGGTGTGAATGGAGCTTTTGTAGTATCTAATAATCAAGACTTTACAGCTAAAGTAATGCCACTTGCTAATCAAGTTCCTTATAATTCAAATACTATTACTAATTTTGCAATTTTGGATAAGTTATATGAAGATGTGAGTTATGATGAACTAAATTGGAATTATAATATTAAATTAGGGAATGTAACGATTAGTAAGATAGATTCAGAAAATAGAACTCATGTATCAGGAGCCACTTTAGTTATTAATGATTCATTAGGTAATCAAGTAGTGACATTTGAAACTATTGATAGCGATCAAACATTTAGTTTGCCAGAAGGTAGTTATACTATAACGGAAGTAAAGATACCAGAAGGATATGCAGTTGAAAATAACGTTACTAACTTTATGGTAGAATCAAACAAAAAGAATAATGTAGTAATAGAAAATACTAGAACAATGGAAGTCCCAAATACAGTTGCCAATAATAGTTATTTGTATGTGATTGGTGGCAGTTTGATTATCGTAGGAATAATTCTAGTAGCAACAATATTATTTAGTAAAAGAAGGCAAAAAGATCAATAATCTATTTTATAGATAATTGGTTTTTTTATATAATAGAAAAGTTATACAAAAAATAAAAATAACAAATGGCAAATATTATGGGATTATAAACGAGGTTATTCTGTCTTATAAAAGAATATTGAGCTTATTTTTTAGGTTATATCCATTGTTAGAATAATACATGCTTATTCATAAGCTATTTGGTTGTGTTCGTTATGTTTTTATAATGATAGAGATATCAATGCAAGTATAAATATCAAGTTTGAAAGATTAAAGTTACACTATAAATTACAAGAAATAGTTTAAATAAAGTTTTAGAAAAAATAGTATGGTGGCGACCATCGGAATTTAAGTCCATGAAGAATAAGGGATATCTTAGCTATGAAGTAGAAATCCTAGGGGGTAACGACCAGGTAAAAATAAACTTGTTTGTCCTATACATTTCGTTAAAATAAAATATGGATAATCACTTTAATTTTACATATAATTTAGTAGGCTATTTTAATCAGGATAAAAATATGAATAAAGAAAATGATAACGATTTTTGCTATATGCCATAAGTGTATGTTGCTTTTGGAAAGTAAACAACTGTACTCAAAATATATCTTTTATGAAAAAAACTATATCAAAATATTAATATAAAATATTTTAGACTGTAAAAAGATTCGATATTTTAGTGCTTTTTAAGAAAAAATACAAAAATGCTAAAAGTATTTATATTATACGTTTTTGGTTATAAAATTATAGTTCAATGGTTTAATTTTTATGTAAAATTTTACATTTCGAAATGTAGTTTGAATTAAAATTCTATTCTATATTAGCAATTTTATCTTATAAAATATGACTATAATCATTGTCAAGGGGAACATTTATGTTTTTGTCCTGTATTTTAATATTAGAGACTAGACATAATTCGACATAAAGTGATATAATTTATCCATAAACAGATGAGGCTAAAATGTCTTAAATTTGTTTAAAAATAAAGAAAGTAAAAAAGAGGAGTGAGAGAAGTGTATTGTGGTGAGTGTGGAGCCAAAAATGAAAAAGATTCCCTATTTTGTAGTGAATGTGGTGCTAAATTAGAGCATGAAGAACCCGTAAAAAAAGGTAAAAAAACAACAGCTAAGAAAGAAGAAAATAAGAGTGAATCTATAAAGAAAGAACCTGCAATTGAAAATACCCCTAAAGAGAGGAAAAAATTAAGTAAAAAATATAAGATTTTGATTGGTGCTGGAGCTCTATTCATTATTTTATTAATTGTAGTATGGCAAGTTTTAGCTAATATAACGAGTCCTAAACATGTAATTAGTGAATATATGAATGCAATTAGTAGTAAAGATTATGATGCTTTATATAGTTATATTTCATTAGATGGTGATACTACTTTTGTTAGTGAAGAGCAATATAAGTCTTTATTAGAAGATAGTTTATCAGATGTTAATATTGCTAATTACAATATTGGAGCTGTTAGATATGAAGATGGTGGTTTGACTGCCGTTGTAACAGTAAATGTTTCTATTACATCTGGTGGTATTTCTGATACGAATGAAGTAGAATTTGAATTAACCAAACAAAAAAGTAAAAAATATTTATTATTTGATAACTGGGTATTAGACAGTAATATGTTATCAAGTGGTGATATAGTAGAAGATTATGAAATTATTGTACCAGCTGGTACTGAAGTAACATATAACGGAATTTTGTTGACAGATAAATATTTAGATCAAGATAGTGATGAAGAAAGTACGGTAGATACTTATGTGTTACCACAAGTTTTTGCAACAGAAACATCAGTAACATTTAAACTTGCTAATGGTATGGAATTTACACAAGAAATTAGTCCATCTACTTATTATACAAGTTATCGTTTAGCTATTGATGAAGATGATATTACAGATGAAGAAAAAGAAAAAATCACTGAAGCTGCTAAGACAAATATGGAAACACTTATGAATGGCTTAGTTAATAAGAGTAGCTTTGATGATATAAAGGGTCAATTTGCAACAGATCAAGATTTAGATGATTTAAAAGAAGTATATGAAGATGCTCTTGAATCTTTAAATAGACGTGATTATACAATTAGTAATTTTAAAATAGATAAAGTTACTATTTCGTCTTTATCATTTGATCGCGATTATCAATTAATGGTCAGCTTTAGAGCAGATTATAGTTTTGATGCAACATCAAATGAAGGTGAAACTAAGACAGAAGAAGATTATAATTATTATCGCTATTACTTTGTATATGATGATGGTTACAAATTAGTAGATGCAAATGGGTTACCATCTACTTGGGTATATTTTTGGTAGAAAGGAATAGAATATGGCAAAGTTTTGTACAAAATGCGGGAAACCGCTTAAAGATGGAATATGTACTTCTTGCGAACAACAAGAAGTACATAGCCAAGCAACTGTTTCATCAAATATTTTAAATGATGGAATGGAAGTAATAAAAGGAATGATGAAAAAGCCTAAAGATACATTAGAAAAATACTCTGATGATGAACATTGGCTTTTGGGCTTAATTTCTATTGGAATTGGTATTTTATCTTTTATCCTATGTGCTTATTTCTTATTTAGAAATGTAGTAGTAAAATCAGGTGTTAATTTTAGTTTGTTTGCTTCTAGTAGTGTTTCAGATTCTATTGGTATTGTAAAATTTTTGTTAGTAAAACTTCTTGTTTCTATTATTTTGATTATGGGCCTAATCATTGGAATTATCTATTTGTTTAATAATATTATTTTCAAGAAGAATACTAGTATAAAAGCTATTATTAGTATGGTAGGAATTAGTAGTCTTTTCTTTTCAGCAGGATTATTGATTGCTTTCCTTATGAGTTTCATTAGTCCATTATTGGCGTGCATTATCTTTATTCTATTTGCAATATGCTTCTTTGTTCACTTGGGAATAGGGATTCGTACCTTATCTAAGATGAATGATAATCAATTAATTTATACTAGTGCTTCAACTTTGGCAATTCCATTTATAGCATTTATATATATTGTTTATAGTTTTCTCATATTACAGGTGATAATGTTTTCTTATAGTTCAGTATCTAGTTTTACTAATATTATGGGAATTTAAAGAAAGGAGTAAAAAATGGCAAAATTTTGTACTAAGTGTGGAAAGCCTCTAAAAGATGGAGTTCCATGTACTTGTAGTAATAAAAAGAAAGAAATAGAAGAAGTGAAAGATACAAATTTATCTACTTCACTTGTTGATATATTAAAAAATATTCTTTTAAAACCAGCTGATATTATGAAACAATATAGTAAGAAAGAATATTTTCTTCTAGCTATGATTTTAAGTTTAATTAATGTAGTATTATTTGGATTCTTCTATTATTTTCTAAGTTGTAATGTAGCTTATCAACAAAATACGATAGCATCTAGATTTTCTTATTATAACTTTTTCAGTACCTTTTTCGTTGGTGCATTCTTGATGGCAGCTTGTGTAACACTATTTATGTTAGCAATAAAATTATTTGTAGGAATAGCTTTTAAAAATAAAAGTTCTTGGAAAGAATATTTTGCTATTCATGGTGTATGTTCAGTGATACCATCTGCTACTATGATAGTCGGAATTATCTTAAGTTTTCTTTCATATAAATTGGCTATGATTATTTTCTTACTAGGAATATTACTATATTTTGTAATTACAGTATATGCTTATGTTAGAGAGTGTAAAGTAAATGAAAATAGATTACCATATGCACTACCTTTAGCAATTGTTTCTACCTTTATAGTAATGATTATTGTTTGCTTTATTGTTGTGATGATATTTTTAGCTAATTATATAGGAAATAGTTGGTATTAGATAGTAAATGAAAATTTACTATCTTTTTTGTATATCTTTCTTTTGTTTGTTCATAATAACATTGGGAGGAAAAAATGGAAAATAATTATGAAGTAGTACCTGATATGATCAGTGGTAAAGATTTAGATTATCTAAGTGATATGTTTAATTGGAACTATGGAGCTTATAAGAGTTCTAGTAATGCTATTTCTAGTGTTACAGATAGTGAAATCAAAGAAGTGCTTAATAAGGCAAGTAATATTTTTCAGGGGAATATGCAAAAAGTATTAACAATATTGAATCAAGGAGGAAGTAATGAATAATCAAATTAAAAATCCTAAAGTAGAAGTACCTGCAGGAATGAGTTTAAATGATAAAGATTATCTTAATTCATTGTTAGGTACATTAAAACAATTAGTAAAAGATTATGCAGTTAGTTTAACAGAAGCTAGTAATGAAAATTTATATCAAGAATATAAAGTGATGTTTGATCAATATGCATCATTACAAAGAGAAGTATACGAAATTATGTTTCGTAAAGGTTGGTATACATTAGACATCTTGCGAAACTAAATTAAAGTCCAAAATTATAAAGAGAACAAATAAAACAAGCACGTGAAATAAAGGTATCAATACA
>CAJFVY010000084.1 GCA_904420615.1 uncultured Bacilli bacterium
ACTTTCTAAATATCCACTTCCCGCTAAACGATATAAGTAAGTTTCATTCTTAATATGAATATAAGGATATACATATTGATTCATTTCTATTGATATCAAATGATTCTCTTTTTCTAACAAGATATCTAGTCTATAATCTTTCACTCTATTACCACTATTTAATTCATTATCTAATAATTTATAATCTCTTATATCAATTCCTGTTGTATACTTAATTACTTCTTCAAAGAAATAACGATATTCTCTCTTTTTAAATAAATATTTAAAGGTACTATCACTTAATAATGAAATGTATCTAGGCTTCATCTCATCCCTCCTTTTTTATTAGTGGAACCACTTTATCACAAGAAGAAGCCTTTGGCAAATCACTCCATTATCTCTATTTATAAAAAAAACTAGCTAAAGTTTTAATTTCTTTCCTCTTAGCTAGTTAGTATTCTATTTTTTACTTTTCAAACTATCTCATCTTTTCATTTCTTGCCTGATTTTCACATTTTAAAAAATAAAAAAGAACCCATTTCTAGGCTCTTGATACATATTTACCATCTTTAGTACTTACTAGGATTTCTTCATCTTGTTTAATGAATAATGGCACTTGAACTGTCATACCAGTTTCTAATTCTGCATTTTTCATTGCACCACTTGAGGTATTTCCCTTTACAGCATCTTCTGTCTTAACTACTTTTAAAACAACTTTATCTGGTAAGTTCATACCTAACATTTCACCCTCAAAGAAAATAATTTCCACTTCTAGATTTTCTTTTAAGAATTTAGCATCATCACCAATCGTACTTTTAGGTAATTCTATTTGTTCATAATCACTCATACTCATAAAGTAATAAGTATCTCCCATACTATATAAGAATTGCATAGTTTTCTTAGAAATATGAGCAGTCTCTACTTTTACACCAGCACCAAATGTTTTTTCAGCAATAGCACCAGTTCTTAGATTCTTTAATTTAGCTTTAACAATTGCAGCACCTTTACCAGGTTTCACATGTTGGCTATCAAGAACCATATAAATATTACCATCTACTTGAATTGTAATACCAGCTTTTAAATCATTTGAATTAATCATACCTTACCTCCTGTTTATTTCTTTTCTTCTTTATGAACCGTATGTTTACCACATTTTGGACAATATTTATTTAATTCTATACGTTCTGTTGTATTTCTAACATTTTTATCAGTACGATAATTTTTCTCACCACAAACTGTACAAACCAACGTTTTGTTTTGTCTATTTCCTACTTTAGCCATAATATCCCTCCTTGCTCCATAAGATTATATCAGAATATATATTTTAAGTAAAGTTTTACTTATTTAATTCTTTTAATAATTCAAAAGTTTTACGCATTTCAAGATCATATTGAACCATCTCAATACCACCAAATTGTCTTAAGAATTCATCTTTTTCCATCTTGTATTTGTCTGCTAAGGTTTGAGATTCTTTTTCTGCTTCTTCAGTTGTTACTTCAATCTTTTCTATATTCATAATTTCTTCTAACATTAAACGATATAAAACATTTTGATATGCTTCTTTTTCTAATTGATTTCTTAAATCTTGTTCAGTTGTTCTTGTAAATTGATAATATAAATCAAGTGAAATACCTTGCATTCTTAATGATTGTTCTGTTCTTCTTAGTAAGCGATCTACTTCTTCACTAACCATTTCTTCAGGTATATCAACTTCTACATGTTTAGCAATTTCTTCTAATAATTTATCAATGTAAGTATTTTCAGCATCCATTTCTTTTTGAGCTTTAATATTCTTTTCAACTTCTTCACGTAATGATTTTTCATCTGTTACGCCTTCCATTCCTAAATCTTCAAAGAAATCTTCATCTAATTCACGCTTTTCTTTTGTCTTTATTTCATTTACTTTAACTTTAAAAACAACAGCTTGTCCTTTTAAAGATTCTTCAGGATAATCTTCTGGGAAAGTAACATTAATATCTTTTTCTTCTCCTACTTTCATGCCTACAACTTGTTCTTCAAAACCAGGAATAAAAGTATGGCTTCCTATTTCTAGTGAATAATTTTCACCTTTACCACCTTCAAAGGCTTCACCATTATGGAATCCTTCAAAGTCAATAATAGCTACGTCACCTAGAGCAACTGGTTCTTTCTCATCTTTTACGACTAATTCTGTATATTTTTCTAATAAATGACCAATTTCATGATCTATTTCTTCACTAGTTACTACTACTTCTTCTTTTTTTATTCCTAATCCTTTATACTGATTTACTTTTACTAAAGGCTTAGTAATAATCTTAAAGTTAAAAGTTACTCCATCTTCATTAATATCTTTTAATGATACTTCTGGTTGTACTACTGGAATTAATTTACTATCATCAAGTGCTTTTTGATATGCATCTTGTAATACATGATCAGCTGCATCAGAAAATAAAGATGCTTTTCCAAATTTACTCTCATAAACATTACGAGGACACTTTCCTTTACGAAAGCCATCTACTTCTACAGTTTTAACTTTATTCTTAAAAGCTACATCCATAGCTTCTTCCCAAGCTGGTCCTTCAATTTTAATTTCAATATTATGACAATTTGTTGCTTTACTTGTCTTTTTCTTTTGTTCTTCCATACACATAATTCCTCCAATACGCCTATTATATCTTATTTAATTAGGGAATTCAAGAACTAACTTAAAATTTTTATCTGCCAATTAGTAACTATTCACAGTCTATAGACTTATATATATATCAATAAATATAGAAAAATAAAGTATTATTCATATCTAAAATTTAAGACGAAATATATCTTTTCTAAGTTGCTAATTTATTAAGCCCCTTATTTAAATAAAAACTCAATCATTTATAATATAGATTGAGCATTTATTATATATCTAATTTTCCTTATCTTGTTTTAATAATTTTACAATACTACGTTGTTTAAAGTTTAGCTTTGCTACTATTTTTTCTAATTCTTTCATATTCATCTTTCTAATTAAATCAACATAATCTAAAACTATTCTATTATATTCTATAATATCATCTACTAAATAATCTAAATAATTTTCAGCATAATCACTTCGAATAATTTCAGAAGATATCCAAACCTTTTTAATTCTTTCCAAGTCTTCAGGATGAATCACTAAATGTTTTAAATACTTATCAATTTCTTCTATTAACTCATCTGCTGCTGTTTCTGTTTTACATTCAGCTTCGATAAATAATGTAATGCAATTAGAAGATCGTCTAAAATAATAACCAATTCCCGTTGTTAAACCTCTTTTTCTAATCATTTCTCTAAAATCAGATGTACTACCAAAGGAAATAGCAGTAATCATATTTAAATATAAGTCTAAAACATAATCTTCAACAATTGGGAAACTATCTCGTGACATCTTATAAGCAATAGCAACCTTTGGTAGTTCAACCTTACCATGAATAACTTCCATTTCTTTTTTTATTTTCATTGGTTCATGATATTTTTTAATTTTTACTACTTCTTTTTTATTTTCAAATTTAGATATTTTCTCTGTTAACTGTTCCATTACTGTAATAGGATCAAAATTACCAGTCATCACTAAAAACATATTTTGTGGTTGATAAAAAGCATGATAACAAGTATTTAAATCTTCTACTGTAACAGATCGTACACTTTTTTCACTACCAATTACTTGATTATAGAAAGGTAGTTGTAAATAAATATTTTTAGATAGTGTTTCTGATACTTGATAACCAGGATTATCTTGATACATTCTAATTTCTTGAACAATAATATCTTTTTCTTGTTCTACATTTTCTTTTGTAAAATATGGTTGATGAACAAAATCTATTAAAAAGTCTAAATTCTTTTCTAACTCTTTACTACCACCTATAATAAAGCATGTAACTTTATAGTTAGTATAAGCATTGGAATAACACCCACTTTCTGAGAAAAAAGTAAATGGATCAACACCATCTTCTTGAGCAAAAATTTTATGTTCCAAAAAATGAGCAATTCCAGCAGGACTACTAATAGTTTTATTTCCTAGTGAAAAATCGATATCTAGAGCTCCATAATGAGTTCCAAGTGCTGCATAATATTTATTTTTTTTCTTACTTTTTTTATTAGGAACTAAATATATTTTAAAACCATTTGCTAGAGTTTTCGTATAAGCCTTTAAGTCAACTCCTCTAATTTCTTCTTCTCTCATTCGTCTTCTCCTTCTAAAAAATAAGCTGTATGTAATGAAATTTTACGGGCAACATTTAAAACTTCTTCTTTTGTCACTTGTTCTATTTTCTCACGTCGTGTCTTTAAATCATCAGCATCTATTAATTCCATCATATGATAAGTTTCTATAATCTCATTAGCACTTTCTTCAATTTCTTCTAAGGCAGATAGAAAATATTCTTTTGCTTTTTCTAATTGTTCATCTGTTATCTTACACGCCAAATTTTTGATCGCTTTTCTTATTAAAGTAACACATTTTTGTTCTTGTTCTTTAGAGATTCCACCTACAATAACTCCTACTCCATCAAGTATCCTAAGTGAAGAATAAATATAGTAAGCTAAAGAATTCTTTTCTCTAACTTCACTAAATAAAAGCGAATCACTTCCACCACCTAATATAACATTATAAAGTGCAAGAGGATAATTAATATCGTATTGTGTAAGATCACTATATAAATAAACCATCGCCATAATAGTTTCTTTTCCCTGTGTTTGTTCCCTAATATAACGTATTCGTTTACGAGGAGCAAGTAATTCATTATAGACAGGTAGCCTTCTTGGTTTATAAGTATCAAATTTAAAATTTTTAGTAATTAGTTCTTTCGTTTCTTCTATATCAACATCACCTAAAACAAAAATATCTACAATACCATGTTTTAGCATATTTAAATAATATTGATATAAACTATCAGGCGTAATTTTTTCTAATTCTTCTAGATAGCCACGACCTCTAATACCAATTGGAGAATCTTTACCTACATGTTCAAATAATCGAATTAACGCATAACTTCTTTTATCTTCTTCTAGTGTTTTAATACTGGCTTCATATTCGGCACGAACGATCTCAAAATTCTCTTCTTTAAAATGATTCTCTTCTATATCTGGTTGATAAAGAATCGCACTTGAAAGTTCTAATGCCTTAGCAAAATTATTAGGTTCTGTATATTTATCGTTTAATACGCGTAACCTGTAAATAGCTGCCATAGCCTGCCCATAACCTCTAGCACTAGCTGTAATACTAGCTCCATATAAATCTTGACAAGCACGACTAAGTTCCACTTTAGATGGATATTTTTCACAAGATAAAGATAATATTCTATTTAATAAATTTTGATTGGTAATAGATTCCTTTGTTAAGGATTGCCTAAAAATCAGTTCTACTGTAACTGATTTAAATTCATCAGTTTTAATAATATGTAACTGATAAGATCCCATATCTTGTTTAATATATTCCATTTTAATCACCTCCACTAATCAATAAGAATGAGTTTAAAACTGTCCTATCTTACTTTCTAGTATTTTCAAATAAAAAGTATTTCATACAAGTGAATTTAAAGCTAATAAAATCATATCATTTAGTGATTGTTCTCTTTCTTTTGACGAAAGTTTAATATCTTCATAAACGGAATCAACTACAGTCAATAAACAAGTAGCTTGTTTACCTAAATTTTTACCAATAGCAAATAAAATAGCTGCTTCCATTTCACAAGCTAAAGCATTTAAATCTTTTGGATAATTACTAAGATAAGTTTCATGATCTAAATAAGCATCAAAAACATCACTAGTAATAATTGTTCCTTCTTTCAAAGAAATATCTTCTTCTAAAGCTATTTCTCTTATTTTTTTATTTAACTCCTCACTAGATGCAAAAAGATTAGAAGAATCATTAAAAAATAATTTAGGATAACTAGACAAAGTATAAGCATTATCTGCTAAAATTACATCTTTTACTTTAACACTTTTGTCATTGCTTCCTGCTGTACCAATTCTAATAATTTTTTGCACATCATAAAAATGATATAATTCATAAGCATAAATACCAATACTAGGTCCTCCCATACCTGAAGCAAAAACAGTTATTCTCTTTCCTTTATAATAACCTGTATACCCTAACATACCTCTTGTTTCATTAATACATTTAGCATCTTCTAAAAAATTTTCAGCAATGTATCTAGCACGATAAGGATCTCCTGGCATTAATACTTTGCTAGCTATCTCACCTTTTTCACTAGCTATATGAACAGTAGCCATATTTTTAATCACTCCTTCTTATATAACTTTATATAAAATATTATAACCTATAACGATAAAGTTTCAAAGGAAAAAGTGTCTATGACTGATACAATCCGTGAATTTTTTCAATATCACTATCTTTTAATTCTTGAAGTTCCCACTTTTCATCATCACTTGTTAAATAAAATGTAATAGTATAATTAATTTTATCTGTAGTAGTTCCTAATTGTTTTAAGATATATTCATCTTCTTTATATTTAGCACTTTCATCTTCATCATTAGTAAATTCCTCTTCATGATTATCAATATAGTCTTCTGCATCCTCTTTAGCACTAGCATAATCAAATACTTCAATTTCTACTTCTACTATTGCTTCATTACCATCAATTTTCTCATCTTTTATCTTATAAGATAAGTTCTGATATTGTTTTTGCATTAGTCTTTTATATTCTTCTTTATGATCACCATCATAATCACTTTCTTTATCTACAATTTTATCAAGATCTTCTAAGACATCACTATCCATAGTTTGATATTTAGCCATAAACTCTTCTACTCGACCACTAGGAGTATTCATCATATCACTACAACCAGTAAATAAGAAAACTAAAAGTATTCCTACAAGATAACTTCGTATTTTTTTCATATTATCCCTCCAAGTATAGTTTGATCGATAATAGATAAATTATACAAATAAGCATCAAATATACCACTAGAGTATAAGAGTAAGACTTTGTTTAAATTGACAAAACAAGGCTTTTTTGCTATAATTAAGAAAACTTAAGAGGGGGAATTTTTCTATGAAAGTAAAACAAGTCTATAATTTACAAATTAGAAAAACAAAAAATGCTATATCAGCTTTTTTTAATGGTGCACTTACTTTTACAGGAGCCATGTTTATAATAGGAAGTGCGATGGCATTCCCAGTTGCAGCACCACTTTTTTCCGTCTTATTAGGTGGTATTGGCTTTGCCATGAGTTTTAAAGGTGTTAAAAATTTAAAAGAAAACTACTTAAATTTAAAAGCACTTCAAGATGCTAAAAAAACTAAAACACCTGATACTCCTGATAATATCTCAGATAATAATAATATTAAGAATACTATTTGGGTAGATCCACCAATTGTAGCAAAAGGAAATACTAATAATAATAAAATAATTTCTGTTGATGAATTTATTGAAAACGGTCCAACTGTTAGAAAAAGATAAGTCAAGTGAACACAAGACTTATCTTTTTTATTTAGAAGCTGTAAGTTTTAAGATATTAACCATTTCTTCATGTATCTTACTATAATGGTTTGTAACACTGTCCAATAAGATTTGATACTTTTCTTGAGTAGTTATATTTTCTTTATCAAAATATTCTTCATATAAATAATCTATTTTTTCTAAATCATTTGTCTTTACCATATACTTTAATTCTTTAATTAAAAAGTTTTTATTTTCGTATTCATGTCTTGTCATAAAATAATCACTAGTTAGTAAATTCTTCTTTTCATATTCTAGTCTTGTAATAGTTAATTCCTCTGTCATTTCTAATACTTCTTCTTCTTCATCTAGTAGTAGTTTGCTCTTACCAATAACATACCCCTTATTATTAAATTTTAAAGCAACTGAACACTTGCCATTACTAATAATCATAGCATAATCTATTTTTCTAATACATTTACAATCATATACTTCTGTTTTTTTATAAAGTTTAGTTAAAAAATCTAAATCTAACTTGATATCATAATGTAAGAAATGATAAAGATCTTGATCATCTACTCTAATTAAAGGAATCTTTTTCACATGATCGATTTCATCATTGGTATTCCATTCAAAAGACTCCATAATTTTACCTTTCTTAAACCAATTTAATAAAACATCATATATATAAATCATTTTATCTTCGCTCCTTCCAATTTAAAGCCCAAATTATAAGACCAATACCTAGAAAAAGAAAATAAGTTCTAATATGAGTGAATAAGTATTCGAGATAATGTAGAACTGTATAACCAAAAGTTAATAAATTGGTATAAATAATAATATAAAAAAAGCCCATTACTATTAGAATAAAGCCTACCAAAAATATTAATACTCGCTGCACTTACATCACCTATTATAAACTTATTCGTTTCCAATTTTAGTATACAAACAATTTAAAAAAATATACAAAATAAAGTTTATTTTCTTTAATAAATAGTTTATAACAAAAAATGATTAACTCTTAAATATAAGTTAATCACTTTTAATTAGTTCTTCTTCTTTATTTTCTATACTTGGTTTAATCTCTACCTGATTAATTGTTTCAAATTTTTTACTAATCTTTTGCGTTGTAATAGATACATTCTCAACATCTTTGGTAACAGTTTGAATACTACGTGATAATTTATCCCAACGTTCTTTATAACGAGCAAATTCAAGTCCTAATTTATTTAACTCTTCATGAATAATAGAAGTATATTTATCCCGTTCAATATTTTTAATAATCATTTGAATTACAGTTAGAGTTGATATTAATGTAGTAGGCGATGTAATCCAAACTCTTTTTTGATAAGCATAGTCAATAATATCTTGATGATAAGCATTAATTTCTGCGAATATGGCTTCTGCTGGTAAAAACATAATTGCCTGATCAGCTGTTACGGAAGGAATAATATATTTCCTACTAATATCATCAAGATGTTTTTTAACATCTTGTTTAAAAGCTTTCTCTGCTATACTTCGCTCTACTTTTGATAAGTCTTTATCCACCATTTTTTGATAATGTTCTAAAGGAAACTTAGAGTCAATTACAATAGTACCTAATGGAGCTGGAGCAAATAAGACACTATCGGCAATAAACCCATTAGGCAATAAATATTGCAACTTATATATCGTATCATTACCTTCTCCAAAAACATTAATCAAGATATGATTTAAATTTACTTCCCCAAAAATACCTCTACTCTTCTTATCCGTTAAAATACTTTGTAAAGATACAATATCTGTTGATAAATTATCTATTTTTTTCTGGGCCTCATCAATCTTACCAAGTCGTTCTACAATAGCCGTAAAAGTCTTATTAGTCTTTTCAAAACTTTGATCAAGTCTTTTGTCAACTTGCTCATTCATAAGTAATAAACGTCTTTCTACTTGTTCATTTAACTTTGTAAAATCATTATTTAAACTTCCCTTTAAATCATCTTTAAAAGTCCCTAACTCTTTGATTAATGTTACTTCAATATTACCCAGCTTTTCTGTTATATTGGCCTCATTATGCATTTTGGTTAAAATAAAAATAACTAAAATTAATATAATTCCTAATATTGCTATCATAATATATTCCATTTTGTACTCCTCTTTACTATCATTAAAATTACCTTACTCCACTATTTCATCTTATCATTAGAACAAACGTTTGTCAATATACTTTTGATAAAAATTATTTATATGGGAAAGCATCATACCCGCCTTCTACATTTATGATTTGATAACCTAATGAATTTAAAAGATTAGTTAGTCTTTCACTTAAAGTACCATTAGAGCAAAAAATATAATATACTTCTTCTTTTAATAAATAACGTCCAGGATCAAAACGTAAAAGACGATAAGGTATATTAATCGACCCCTTTATAGTACCTTGTTCATATAAATAACTATCACGAATATCAATTAAATGAATTTGTTTTGTCTTTAATAGTGATAAAAACGTCTTTTGATCAATCGAATACAAAATATCACCACCCTTATGATATCTTATGAATAACTATCAATTATTTTAAAGATACTCGTCCATTAGATAGATATACTATCAAATTATTCTAATACTAACATTAAATTTTAGGGTAAATCACTTTTCTTAATGGTAGCTTTCTCTTTTCCATTCACTTTAAGAGATAATACTTCTACATCATAGTTTTCAAAAACACCATATCCTAAAGTATAAATAACTTCTTCTTTTATAGTACCATCAATATCTAGTAGAGATTCATTAAAATCAAGCGTCATCAAATTTCCTTCTGTATCAACTCCTAATAATTCTGTATTTTCATTAACTAAACTCATTAAATTAGGCTCATATATATAACCAGTTGTTAATTCTTCTATTAAAATAGTAATTTTATTTCGATCATCATTTTTATATTTTGTAACAGGAACATAATAAATATTATCATCTATTTTTTCATTATAGTAAATTACTACTTTATTAATATTATTACGACCTGTCAGTTGATAGTGTTTATTAATTCCTATTTGTCTTGTTAAAGTAGTGGGACAACTAATATCAGTATTAGGATATTTATCTAATTCTTTTCCTTCTACTTTTATTTGTACACCATTAATGTCTTTTAGTTCGGTAATACTAAACACAATGGCTTCTATCATCTTCTCACTATCTTCTTTCGCTACTTTATTAAATTCTTTAGAAAAATCAATAATTACTACATCATCTTTCATATCAACAGATAAAACTTTAGTACCTTTTGGTATTAATGCCTTTAAAGAATCTGGATATTTTGTATTATCTCCAATTGTTAGATTAGACAATATTGTTTTAATATTTTCTATTTGATCTTCATTATCTAACAATATTTTGACTTTTACTAAATAATTTTCTTCATTCAAAAGATAAATAGAATGATTTCCTAATCCACTAATATATTCCAGTTCTAGATTAGTAGCTAGAGTCTTAGGAGAACTATCAGTCGTTTTGATAAAGCAAATTGCTATCACAATAAAAATACTCATAGTAGTAACAAATATCTTCCGTAACGCTTTTTTCCTTAGCATATACTTCACCCAATTTATTTTATGAAAAAAAGTACTATATTTAGTACTTTTATAGATGAATTTCTTTTAATTTTAATAATTCGACAACGGCACTAGATCTTCCTTTTACACCTAATTTCTGCATTACATTAGAAATATGATTTCTAACTGTTTTTTCACTAATATTAAGTATTTCAGCTATTTCACGAGTTGTTTTACTAGTAACTAATAACTCAAACACTTCCTTTTCTCTAGGTGTTAAAATCCCTCTTAGCATGCTTAAATCCCCTTTCCCTTTTACTAACAACAATTCATAGTATCATATGAGAAAAAGGATTTTTGTTGTGGGTAAAATCCTATGTGCTATTTTTCAAATTTTACTGATATAGTCATTTTACTATCAAACTCAGCTTGTATGGTCCGCATGATATTATTAGCTAGCGCAGTATCATGTTCTTCTTTAACTGCTACCACCGTGATTTGATTGTTATCTATTTTGACAAAAGAATCAAGCTTATATTCATCTTTAATTAATTTTTCTAGTTTTTCTTCTTTTCCTTCCACTTCACTTAAGTATTTTAATTGTTCATATGCTTCGTTCTTCTCTTCTGTTGTTGCATTCTCATCAGTCATAGTAGCATTAAGTTCTGTTTTTTCTTCATCTCGTTCTTCTTCTAAGCTAACTCTAAGTGCAGTTAAGTTATCAGATTCACTAATGGTTACACTTTCTTTTTCACCTTGGGTAGTATCATCATCGCTACTATCAGTATCCTCTTTAGTTTCACTTTCATTAACGGCTTTACTTGCTACTAATAAATCATTAGGCATCGTAATATAGTATACACTAAGTACTAGTATCAAACTAAACAATGTTAGAAACCACAAATTTTGTTTATTTATCATACGTTTTCCTCCCTTAAACTACTACAATGTATGTAAGAGGAAAGAACTTTATTCATAAGATTATTTATTTTTTAACATATGATTTACGGCTCCCATTACGCCAAGTCTACCATAAGTATAAGTCAAAGACCCTTGTTGATAAGCAATATATGGTGGACGTATAGGTCCATCGCAAGATAACTCAATAGAAGAGCCTTGTGTAAAGCTACCGCTAGCCATGATAACATCATCAGCATAACCTGGCATATAGCTTGGAACAGGCAAAGAATTAGAATCGATTGGAGAATACTTTTGAATACCTTCCACATAGTGAATCAAAGCTTCTTTATCATGAAAAATAATATTTTGGACAATATCGCTTCTTTCTTCTTCATAGGATGGTTCAACATCAAATCCTAATTCTTCTAATAAACAAGCCGTGAAAATTGCTGTTTTTAAGGATGCTGCTACTACACTAGGTGCTAAAAATAAGCCTTGGTATAAGGATTTATTAATGCCAAGTGAGGGACCTACTTCTTTTCCTTCTCCTGGTAAAGTTAAACGTTCAGCACATAACTCAATTAAATCTTTACGTCCTGCGATATAAGCACCATTAGGAGCAATTCCCCCTCCCAAGTTTTTGATCAAAGATCCTACTACTATATCTGCTCCTACTTCTGTAGGTTCTTTTAAACTTACAAATTCACAATAACAATTATCAACCATAATAATAACATCTTTAGAAATATCTTTAATAAAGGATATTACTTTTTCTACTTTTTCAATAGATAGACTTTTTCTCTTAGAATATCCTTTTGAACGTTGAATATGAATCACTTTAATTTTTTGCCTTCGTAATACTTCTTCTATTTTTTTATAATCAAAATCATTATCAATTAAATCAATTTCTTGATAAGAAATATGAAAACTTGCTAAAGAAGAAGGATTTGGAGTAATACCAATAACTTGCTCTAAGGTATCATAAGGTCTACCAGTTATCGTAAGTAAAGTATCATTTGGTCTTAATAATGCAAATAAAGCCACTGTAAGAGCATGACTACCTGAAATAAACTGATTGCGAACTAAAGTAGCCTCACACTTAAAAATGTCAGCATATACTCTTTCTAGTTTATCTCGACCAATATCGTTATAACCGTACCCTGTGGTACTATTAAAATCTGTCTCTGTTACTTCTTCTTTTCTAAAAGCATCTAATACCTTGGCACTAATCTTTCTTTCTAATTCATCTACTTTTTTTAACTCTTTTTCTATTTTTCTATCTACTTTTTCTATTAATTCATCACTCATCTTCTTACTCCTCCGTCAATTCTAATAATGGTATCATTTATATAATAAGCCTCATCACTACTAAGAAAATAAACTAAAGGTGAAATCTCTTCTGGTTTGGCAAAACGTCCTAGTAATATTTTATCTTCCTCTTTTTTTATAAAAAGAGCAGAAAGATCCTTATTCATATCTGTTTCAATCCAGCCTGGCGCAATGGCATTTACTCTAATAGAAGGTGCAAAATACTGAGCTAAATTATGTGTAAGAGAAATTAAGCCCGCTTTTGATGCATCATAATCTATACTTTCAACATAAGTAGTATCGATTCCATTAGTAGAGGTAATATTAGTAATTGTCCCCTTTATATTCATTTCTTGCATCTTTAAACCTACTTTTTTAGAAAGCAAATAAGGAGCAAGTAAATTAACTTCTAAAACTTTCATAAATTCTTCTTTTGTCTTACAAGTAAAATCATTATCTATTGCAATCCCAGCATTGTTTACTAATACATCTATATAATCAAATTCTTTATAAATAGTTGAAAGCATCTTATCTATTTCTTCTTCACTTTTTAAATCTGCTTCAACTATCATAGCTCTTACATGATAATTTTTTTCTACTTCTTGTTTTAAGGCCTTTGCCTTATCTCCTCTTTCATGATAGTGAATCACTACATTATAACCATGTTTAGCATATTCTAAAATGATACTTCTACCTAATCCCCTACTAGCTCCCGTTACTAATACTGTTTTCATTTGCATCTCCCATCTCTTTTTCTAAATCTATAGTCATCTAACAATAATTACATTGAAATTGTACTAATTATAACAATCGTTGTCAATCATGTATAACTCACTAAAATATATTATTTTTTTTACTTGTTCGATTGTATCTCTCTTCATAATATGATAATGTGACATCGGAATACCTAGCATGGGTGTCTACCTCCATCCTCTTTTTACAGATAGAAAGGAGGGAATAATATGCGAAAGAAAGATATATTAATATCAATCCTGCTCCTTATTATTACTTTATTAATTTTTGCCTTATTGGCTTTAATTATAAAGAAATAGACACCCTATTACAATTTTTGTAATAAGGGTGTCTAACCTATCATTCAGGTAGATACCCAGTATGCAAATCTAGGTATTCCTCTTGCTGTACGCACTAGGCGTTCAACTTATAATTAGTATATCATAAGTTCGTACTTTTAACACTACTTTTGGTGTTTTTTTTCT
>CAJFVY010000085.1 GCA_904420615.1 uncultured Bacilli bacterium
AAGATATCTAGTCTATAATCTTTTATTCTATTACCACTATTTAATTCATTATCTAATAATTTATAACCTCTTATATCAATTCCTGTTGTATACTTAATTACTTCTTCAAAGAAGAATCGATATTCCTTCTTCTTAAATAGATATTTAAAGGTAGTATCGCTTAATAATGAAATGTATTTAGACTGTTTCATCTAGTCCCTCCTTCCTAAAGGTGTCAACACTTTATCACAGAAGGAAAAATCATGCAAATGACTAAATTTTAATTATTAATGGAAAAAAACTAGCTAGAGTTTTTATTTCTTTTCTCTTAGCTAGTTATTCTTATATTTTTTATATCTAACCTAATTTAAAATTTTATTTTCTTATCTTTTTTCTACTTTTTTAATTTTTTTACTAATTCTTTTGTAGATAATTGCTTATCAATGTGTAAATCAGATAATTTACCTAATCTTTTTAAAGTTTTAGCATACACATTTTGACTAACAAATCTTAAATTTTCTAAACCTTCTGTAGTAGAAAGCTGATCTATACTGATAGATCCCAAAACTATTTGCAAATTCTCTAAACCAATTGTACTAATTAAACGATCAAAATTAGCAAAACCACAAATACATCTTAAATTTCTAAAACTAGTTGGAACTGTCTCTCGATCAAGTTTTAAACTACCATAGAATACTATAATATTATTTTTATCAAAGTCTTCTATTGTTAAACCTATATTTTCTTCTTTACAATGAAAAATACGTGCTAGATCTTTTCTTTGATTACGTTTTTGTTTAATAGCTTCTATTCTAGGACTTTTCTGATAACCAAAATACTCTATTTTCTTATTTATCTCATATAAAAATTCTAATTCTTTCAAACTTAGTTCTTTATTTTCATTCACTTTCTTTTCTATTTTAGTTAATTCTTTCATGTCCTGAACTTTTTTCATATAATCATTATTATTAGGAAATTCTTTCAACTTATCAGCAACTACATCTATTAAATCACTCTCTACACTTTGCAAATAACCTATTCCACAAACTTCATAAATTTCCTTTTTTCCTATCATACTAATAGCAAGGCGAGGATTTAATTCATTTTCTTCTTTTGTATAATAAACATAAAAATCTCCTCTATTTAAATGCATTTTAGCAAAACTAATTCCTGCTGTACTCCACCCTGTATTTTTTCCTTGCAAAGATTTCCATAAAGCTTTATAATCACTGCCTTGATCATATTTTATCCAAATTCCTTTTTTCTTAGTATAATTAGTCAATTCCTTTAAATAATAACTGTACAATTTTTTAAAGCTAATACCATGTTCCAATGCTTTTACTTCATCTTCATTGAATTCATTTTTAGAACCTATTATTTTATTAAGAGTATCATACGTCATTTTTAAAGCTTCACGATTTAATTCAATATATTTTTCAGTTGTAGTTTTACTTCTTCTACTAAATTCTCCTGTTTCTTTATTATACTTATTTAACTGCAACATTCCTCTAAAAGCATAATACTGAAACCATATTGGATACTTATTGTCTTTACGCGAAAAATAATTAAGCCATACATTTAAGGATTTCTTTTGATCTTTTTGTATCTGTTTTAATAACTTTTTTTCATTTATAGATGTATCTTCCGTAATTCTTTGTTGAAACTTAATATAACTTTCTGGAAGTGTTTTGATAACATATTTTCGATAATAGAAGTGTTTCAATATCCGCAACCTATGTTTATTTTCTTTAGCTTTCATCTGAATATCTTCTAATCTATTTAAATACTTTGCTATCTTCTCATCCGGAGTATCACTCTTACTTGCTTTATGCATTACATCATCTTCCATATGCATAGACGGATATAAATTATTTAAAAAATCTATTTCATTTTTGTATTGCATAATTTTATCTTTTTACCTTTACTTTTTCACTAGTAGTAAAACTTGTCTTATCTTCTAAGTCAAGATATGAGGCAATTTTTTTCGAATGACTCATTAGTTTTCTTTCTACTCGTTTTCTTGCATCATTAATAGCTTGTCTTGTAACTCCTTTTAATTGACCCACTTCTGCTACTGTATAACCATCTAATAAATATGATTGCAATACTTCTTGCTGTCTTTTTGTTAAATTCACTTTATTACCTAAATTCATCATTGCATCATAAAAACAATTTTGAATCACAGTATCTTCTACAGATTGTGAAGAAGAAGGAATAACATCTGATAATCTTAATTCTTCTTCATCATTTATTAATACCTCAGTATCAATACTCATAAATTCACTAGGTAAATTTTCTAATAGTGCTACTTTTTCAAAATCATTAAACATGGAACCTAATTCTCCTATAGTAAGAGTATGCCCTATTTTTTGTTCTTCTTTTTGTTTTAAATTTTGATATTCCCTATATTCTTCACAAATATTCACTGGCCATCTGATCAATCTACTTTTATTTTGTAGAGCCACTATAACAGCATTTCTAATAGTCTGAAAAGCATAAGTAGATAACCTGCATTTTTTATTAAGATCAAAAGTATCCACCGCTTTTATCAACCCTAAGTTTCCCTCTTGAATTAAATCTTGTAAATCAAGACCCATTCCCATGTATTTCTTAGCAATTGTAATAACCCAATGCAAATTACTTTCAATCAACTCTCTACGTGCATTTAAGTCTCCCATGTTTTTTCGTTTAAATAATTCGATTTCCTTTTCTCTTTTTATTGCATGAAAAGATCTAATATCATGATAATAAAGAGTTAAAGATGAGGTGGATCTATTTCGGTTATTAGCTCTAAATTCATCTACATAATTCATTGAATAATAAACATTTAATAAAGAATTAATGGTTTTTGTATTATCTAATTTTATAAAATCATCTTCCTCTACTACTGTTTCTAATAATTCATAAATAATAGAACTAGCATTTAATAATTCTACATACCAGTCAATATCGGGATAAAAATGAATCTGTTCACAAAAAGAACTTAATTCATTTAATAAAAGAATTCTATCTTTCTTTTCTTCCATTGCTAATAAATATTGACTTATCATATTAAATCCTTGTTTAGTAGATAATAATTGTCTTATATCTTGATTATTATTAACCTTTCTTGGTAAAAAGTCTATTAATGTTTCTTCTTCTTTTGTTAACATATTATCCCCCTTCTCTTTATAACGTGAATATTATAACATATTTTTATTCTTTTGCAATTATTTCAAAGTATAAACTCTATTCTTTCCTTGTTCTATCCTTTGAATTTGTTCTCTTAATACTCCCCTTGTATAATAGACACTTCCTTCTAAATCAATTTCATCATCCAAAAAGTCATAGTGTTTTTTTGATCTTTCCCATAATGGTTCTAATTTTCTTACTAATGATTGATCTAAATAATCTGTTTTAAGCGCATTATTTCCCATCTTACCTCTTTTTTGTAACATCACTTCAAAGTAATAAGAAAATTTATCTAAATCATAATTGCCACCATGTAGTTCATAAATATCATAAAAATCTTTTACTCTAGTATTTAATACCTCTTGTTTTTGATTTTCAAGAATAATACATAACTTTTCTGCTAAATGTTCTTCTAAAGATGTGACTTGAGCATAAAAAACATGATCTTTCTCAAAAACAGCTGGTACTTCTTTCAATTGCTTTTCAAAAATGCATGGATGATTCTCCCTAAAATCAATATCTAACGGTTGTTTAATACCATCAAAACCACAAATCAAAGGTATTTTACAAATTCCTGTCTTAGTTTTGTAAGGAGAAATTCGATAATCATAAACAAAATTAGTATCTTCTTCTAGACACATCGCATTATTAATTACTAGTAATGGCAAATGATGATTCCCTTTACTAGCTAAATCTACATCCGTCACTGATCTTACCATCTTCTTTAAATGAATAAATTCAGCTAAGCTTCCTTTCACTACAATATCTTCACGATTTAATCGGCAAATTCTCTCTAATAATATTTTAGCAAAAAAAGTAGTATAAATACCTGATATACTAGTATGTAACTTTTCTTGTTGCCTTTTTAAATAAGCTTTCAATTGCATTGAATTGTGAAAAATCATACTAACCCCTCCTGGAAATAGTATTATTTTAACACAAAATAGATAAAAATCAACATCTTGTCAAACCAACTATAAATCTTTAAAAAAATAAGGCTGTAATGAAACTAAACTTCTTACAAGCCCTATTTTTATTTTTTTATTCTTTGTAAAATGAATTCCTTATCTGAAGATTGATTTACATAATCAAATAAATTATTAGCATCATCTATAATATCAATTCCATGCATGTTAAGCTCCTCTATAGTAGGAATAATAATATCATTTGGTTTTGTTTCTAGAATCTTTTTAATTGTTATTGCTTTACATGGGTAACCATAACCAATTGCCCAACAAGCATCAACGTCTTTAGTTGCTTCAACTAATCTAAAATATAATCTTCTACTCCATGATGGATGACATAATGGAAAATATAATTTTTGTGGATTCACTCTTTCTGTTTCTTTCTTTAAGATATATTCACTTAGGTGGATTTGTTGAGAATTTTCTGCCATTATAAATAAATGAAAATCAACACTATATCCCAAGTTTTCTAGTATTTCAACTAAATTCAAAACAATAGCTCCTCTATTGAAAATTGCTGATAGTGGCGTTTCAGAAGAATATCCGGTATTCATATAAATGTCTATTTTTTTTCTTTGATGAGTGCTTTTGTTTAACATTGATAAAGGATTTCCTTCGAGGTAAGCTTTTACATCTGGAACATACCCAATATAGTCATTATATTGCTTATTCTTTTTAGAAGACATTTTTACATACTTTTCTAATTTCATTTTTAATTCAGTAAATTTATCAAAATCTTTATGATAGCCAAATTGACAAAGATTCATTGCCTCTTCTAAAGAATGCGTTTGAGTAAAAGAATAAGGACTTTCTATACTATCCGGATTTGGAAAAACATCTGAGCGAATTGGATTGGATTTTAAAAAAGTTATGTATTCTGTAATGGAATCAAATCTAAAGTGCATTACAGTATAGTTATCTTTTTTATATAATTTATACATATTATCTACTCAACCTTAATTTTTTGATGCCATCATAATATTTATTATTTGAATCAATATCTTCCATATTTCCAATAATAGTATTAACATCATCTTGTCCCAAATTCTTAATAACATTTGACGTTAATATATCTTCTACTGGAATTCCATTTATCTCTTTTTTATAAACCTTTCCTATACCACGAGTTGAAACTATATGCGGAATTTTACATTGATAAACTGCATTTCTAAATGACCACATAAATTGTAACACCTCATCATTAGGGTATAATGCTCTTTCTAATTTAGTATCATAATCAAAGAAAATATTATCAAATCTATCCAAGGTAGCACCATCTAAAGCATTTCTTCCTACATATTGTAAGTCTGCACCTTGTCCCCAAGTATTAGCAGCTGCGATTATTCTAAAATCCTTATGTCTATCTATTGTTTCGTGTGGGAATGCCATATAACCATTAGCAAGAGCAGAGTTAATAACAATTAAGGCGGATGGATCAGAATTATCTATTTCATCTAAGAAAAAGATTCTCCCATTTTTTAAAGTATGACATTTTATGCTTTTTTTATATTTACTATAATAATAATACTTTTTATTTGTCAATCAATAAAGAACAACGTCACATTTAAGAGTTGTCCTTTGTTTTTATTAAGATTCAATTACTTGGCACTGATAACCTAAGTTTGTATAATAGTCTTGCTCTTGATCAATGTCATTAAAATAATTATCTAAGAATGGATAAGTAGTAGCATTTGTATCATAAAATTCTCTTGATACTACAAATCTTGTCACATCCCCATTGACTTCACTTGTGATTCCTGGAACTGATTGCCATGTCGCAATTTCAGTTTCAATATCATTAGTAGCAATAGTGCTAGCAGCATTTGCTAAAGTCTTAGCATAACGAACACTAAGTTGATTAGCATCATCATTTACATAATTCGTAGTAGCTGTAATATTATAAGTAACATCAGTATAAACCACTTGTCTTTGGCAAATTAAAGCTGCAGCTGTCGTAGTAGTAGAATCATCCCCAGTAGTACCTGTATCTTTAAATACTAATCGAAAAACTGGTGGTAAAACAATTACTAAAACTAAAAGTATCATGCATAAATAAACTAAAATATTTCTAAAGTCTGTCTTCTTCTTCATTATAAGACCCCTTCTCTTCTTTATATTCTTTTATATTTTTTAAAAATCTGCGAATCAAAACAATTAAAAATACAAACGGCACAATAGGAAAGAACATTAAGAAATAATAGAAAAATTGATTTTGTTCTATTAACCCATAATTTCTTACTTCTTGAATATAAGCAATAGAAAAACCATTGACAACTCCTAAAACTACTGCACAAAAAATAATACTAATTACTTGACTCCAATAATTAATAACATAATTTTTTTCACTATCCATATCTTTTCGATGCCTTATTTTATAGATAAATTGAAAAATCCAAAAAATTAATAATACAATTAAAAGTGGTATTACTACATATTTGATTACTTTTTCTAAATGTTCGAATGAAAAAACTAGTTCCATCTTTATCTCACCTTATTATCATTCTATCATATTTTTTTTAGATAAACAATCAAAAAAAAGAGGAAAAATAGTTTTCTATTTATTCCTCAGTATGTTTTTTTTCTAGCTCTAATAAATGTTTTTTGATCGAAAGATCTGCTTGATAGCTATGTAAAGCCCCATCGCTTCCAATTACTCGATGGCATGGTATGATAATCAAGCATGGATTTTCTTTTAGTGCATTCGCCACTGGCAAAATACACTTCTCATTTCCTAATTCTTTCGCAATTTGCCGATAGGTTTTTGTTTCGCCATATGGTATTTCAAGTACGATTTCTAATACTTGTTCTTGAAAGCCACTAAGTTCAAAATTATAAAATGTGAATGTTTTACTAGTTCCATTCAGATATTCTGTAATTTCTTTCTTGGCATGAATTGTAATATAATTTTCATTTTCCTCATACTCTTCTTCATCAACAAAATGTACACCTAACAAATCCCATTCATTGGCAGTAATCAAAAGATTACCTAGTTCCGTCTTTAAATAGGAACAATAAACAATACTACTCATTATAAACACTCACACTTTCCAATACTATTATAAGAAATATTTTGTAAAAAGGCTATAGAAAATTAAAGTAAATGGTTTCCCAAGTAAAATATAAATTAAAAATCTAGGAAAAGTTAAGCTACTAATTCCCGCAATATAACAAAGTAAATCATCAGGAGCACCTGGTATTAAGATACCAAGAAAAAATATTTTTTCAAATTTTTTACTTTTTAAATATGACAAGTACTTGTCAACTGTCTTAGGAGAAAACAATTTATTGATTAATGCTAAGCCATAAATTTTAGCTAAATAATAAGCACCTATACTTCCAATGGTAAGACCAAGATAATTATAAATAAAACCTGTCACTGGCCCAAAAGCAAGTACACCGGCAAGACAAGAAGCACCTCCAGGAATAACAGGAAAAATTACTTGTATCGCCTGAATTAAAATAAAAATAAGTGGAGCAAAAATACCAAATTGTTTAATTTGTTCTACTAAAGCTTCATTAGACTCAAAAAATCCTACTTTTAAAGCATAACAAATAAAGATAACTAGTAAAATAGTTACAATAATAGTTATAATTGTCATAATAGTTTTTAAATTACTTTTACGAGTTATCATACATTTCCTCCACTACTTATAGTTTACCTTAAAAATAATTTTTCATGCTACTAATTCTAAGTTGCTTTTTAGCACTTTTTATTTTCATGTACAATAAAAACAGAAATTTAGATATTAAACTCCCGTTTTTATCATATTTTATATGCAAAAACTAGTTAACTTCATAAACTTGCTAAAACTTCTAGGGCTTCATCAAAAGTCGCTACTGCTTCAATTTGAATATCATAATGATGTTCTTTTTGCTCTTTTATAGCTTCTTCATAATTTTCACCAGCTGGTACTAAAAATAAATCAGCATTACTATCTACAGCTCCTTTTAATTTATATTTAACCCCACCAATTGATCCAACATTACCCTCGCTATCAATGGTACCAGTTCCAACAATATTTTTCCCCTTAGTAATATCTTCATCTATTAATTGATTATAAATTTCTAATGTTAACATCAAACCACCAGATGGTCCACCTTCACTACTCTTAAAAGAAAGCGTTAAGTCTGGATCTGTTTCATATTCATAAATAGTAGTAATGGAAATACCAGTTAATTTTTCTCCATCATAATCATTTACTTGAGCTACTACTTCTTTTTCTTCATTGTTACGTAATACAGTAAGATGAATCGTATCACCAATTTCTTTTTGTGCTACCAAAGATGTATATTCACTAATATTAGTTAATTCTTTTCCTTCTATTTTAATTAATTCGTCTCCTACTTGTAAAGTTGTTGTATCCTTATTTTCTACATATAAAACATAATAATGTTCATCTTTTATTTCAATTTCCTTATCTGCTTTTTGATAAGCTAACATAATAGCTGTCTGGTTAGCATTTTCCAAATAAATATAATTACGAAACGAAATATCTTTCTCACTCTCATCTTCACTTAACTTATAATCATCCTGTTTTTCAATATCCCAAGATGGAATAATCTTAGCAAGAAGAAAAGAAGCCACTGTTCCTTTTAATTCCTTTACATAGGCAAAAGAAAATTGGCCTTCTTTTTTGCTACTTCCTTCTACTTGAACCCGATCTTCAATAGGAATTGTTCCTCCACCTGAATAAATATAATATGGAAGAGGATATAATAAAACAATCGTACCAATTATTAAAACCAGTAAATATTTCCAATTTTCTTGAATATATTTTTTTATTTTTTCGTAAACTTTATTGATCATAGCATCATTTCCTTTACCAATACATTATAACAAATATGAGGAATTTATGAATAGAAAATATAAAGATTTTACAATTATTTTATTATTAGGCGGCTTATATCTAGGTCTTTTTCTTTTTCCTGATATGATTATGCAAGCAGGAAGTAGTGCCTTAACTATTTTTAAAGAAAAATTATTTCCTTCAATTTTTCCTTTTTTTGTATTATCTTTTTTACTATTAAATCTTGGATTTGCGGAAAAATTAAGTAAACTAGTAGAACCCCTTATGATGAAAATATTTCATATACAAGGAAAAGGTGCTTTTGTTCTTTTAGTTAGTATTATTTCAGGTTTTCCAAGTGGAGCCAAAACCATTGCCGCTTTATATCAAGAAAAAAAGCTTACTAAAGAGGAAGCAAATTATTTACTTTTCTTTACTCATTTTGCTAATCCTTTATTTGTATTAGGAACTTGTGGTATTTTATTAGGAAATCAAAATTATGCCTATAAAATATTTATTTGCCAGTTACTTAGTAATTTTATTTTAGGAATATTACTACGTCCAAAGCTAGAAAAGAAGAAGTATTCCTTAGAAACAGCAAACCAAGATACTTCAAGCTATAGTTTTTTAAAAGCCCTAATCACAGCTATTAAAGCAGCAATGGATGTGTTATTATTTATGTTAGGATCCGTTACTTTCTTTCTTTTTGCAAGTCAAATTTTATTAACCTTTATAGACCTTCCACCATTTTTAGAGGTAATTATTAGTGGCATACTAGATCTTACTACTGGTGTTAGTTTAACAGCAACTATTGATGTTTCTTCTTTCTTTCAAGCTATGATGATGTTAAGTTTTATTACTTTTGGTAGTTTCTCTGTGCATTTACAAGTTATTAATGCCTTACAAGATAAAAATTTATCCTATCATAATTTCTTGATAGGACGAATTATACAAACAGCAATTGCTCTTTTACTTTTCTTACTTATGAATTAGGATAATTAATGGGTGCTGTCATTTCAATTAAATAACGACCATCTTCAAAATTGGGATGTTCCAAATAAATTAAAATAATCAAATAATTATTTTTAACAGTGGCAGTAGAGTCATAACTTAATGACATATCCGCAATATCAGGAACAGGATAGGAAGTTCTATCTTCATTTACTGTATTAGGTGAATCTGTCACAATCACTTCGTTGGTACTAGGACTAATCGTAAGGGAAGCCGTTTTGGAATTTGAAAGTGTAAAATTTAAAGTAATTGTTGAGTTACTACCGGTAGTCATCTGTACACCTTCCAAATGATCCATAATTAAATACTCTTGTACTACACTTTGTAAAACATTACTATAAGAAACAGCTTCATTTTTTATGGCTTCAATTTGTTCTTTATTTCTTAAATCCATAACAATATTAAATAAACTAACAACAATAGCACTAATAATAATAAAACAAACTAATAATTCTACTGAAGTCATTCCTTTATTATTTAGTTTTATCATTATCTAATCACCTCTATCGTTCCATAAGAATTAACATCATTATCTAAATAGCCATGATATTCTACAATCACCCTATAATAATTTTGTTTAGCTGCATTGTTTTTATAAGATGGTAAATAAGCTATATATTCTTCAAAATCGCGTTCAAAAGAATCACTATTACTAACATAATTTTTAAATTTTTCAGTATTATAGGTTGTTAGATAAATCTGTTCTACTCCATTGGCAATCAAATAACCATTAACTAAATCTCTTATATCAGCATTAAAACTATTTGCATCTAATTTTACATAACCATTTGTTTTAACAGTATTAAAATAACTATCTGGAAGTCCATCTAAAACAAGTTTCCTAGCCCAATGGGCTACATAAACACTCTCTACTGTATCATAGTTTTCCATACGTTCATATTCTCCAACAAAAGGCATTAAATTAGTATAAATAAGTGAAAAGATAACCATAATAAAAACAGTTGTAATCAAAGTTTCCACTAGCATAAAACCACGATTATTTAGTTTTTTTAATAATTTCATTTTTCCACCTCTTGCATCTATTCTTTTAATATTATATAATAAATTATAGTAAATTACCATAGTCAAAATAGAAAAGGGGTTAGAGAAAATGGTAAAGTATGATTTAGCTAAAACTTCTGTTATAGAAGTAGTGGATGACATTTTAGCCTATGCTGCTACTCATAATGTTAGTGATATCCATTTCGATCCTCGTGAAGATTCTTTAGTAGTTAGAACCAGAATCGATGGTGATTTAATAGACTATACAGAAATTCCTAAAATTTATGAGCGTAATTTAATTACTAGAATTAAATTATTATCTAATATGAATATTACAGAAAGTCGTCTTCCTCAAGATGGTTCTATTAAAGGAACTATTAAAGGGATTGCTATGGAAACCAGAGTTTCTACTCTACCTACTAATGAAGGTGAAAAATGTGTTATTCGTATTCTAGATTATACTATGAGTTTTGAAGGAATTGATTCTTTAGGATTTCATCCCCAAAATCTAGAAAAATTAAAGAAAATGATGATGGAACCTAACGGAATTATTTTAATTACAGGTGCTACTGGTTCTGGTAAAAGTACTACCGTTTACTCTATTTTACAGGCTCTTAATAAAAAAGAGACTAATATTATTACGGTAGAAGATCCAATTGAAATGAATATTGAAGGTTTAAACCAAGTACAGGTTAATAGTGAAATTGGACTTGATTTTGCCACTGTTTTACGTTCTATTTTACGTCAAGACCCTAATATTATTCTAATCGGAGAAATAAGAGATAGTGAAACAGCTAAGATTGCCGTCAGAGCCTCTATTACAGGACACTTAGTATTATCAACGATCCATACTAACAATTCATTAAGTACTATTGAACGTCTTTTAGATATGAATGTTGAAAGATATTTACTATCTAGTGCCCTATCAGGAATTATTTCACAAAAGTTAGCTAAAAAGTTATGTCCACATTGCCGTAAATTAGAAAAAACAACTCCATATGAGAAAAAAGTATTCCAATTAGTACTAGATAAAGAAGTAGATGAAATCTATGTAGCTAATAAAGATGGCTGCGACCAGTGTAATGGTGGTTATCATGGACGTATTGCCATTCAAGAAGTATTAATGATTGACGATATTATCAGAAATGCTTTAAATGATGAAAGAGTAAAGAAAGAAGATCTTAACAAAATCGTTTATACTAAAGATGTTATTACGATGTTACAAGATGCTTTATATAAAGTTTTAGATGGCATTACTTCTTTTGAAGAAGTTTATCGTATTATTGATATTGATGATGATTTAAATTCACAACCATTACTTTTAGAAAAGCAAGAAATTATCTCAAAAGAAAGCATCCATAATGATAGTGAATCTATTAATCTAGAATCAAAAAATCATAACAAAACTAAAGAAATAATAGAAAACTTAGAATTAAATTCAAATGATAATACTTCTAATGAAAATAAAGTATCACCAGATATTAATACTATTAGTACACTTACTTCGTCTGATACTACTATTAATAATAGCTTACCAAGTATTATGTCTATTGCCAATAATCAGTAAAAAAATTCTAGCTTACAACTAGAATTTTTATTTATTTTTTTCTAACTCTTGAATAAAATTTTCAATTAAGTGAGATACTGTAGCACATCCCATGAAACAAACTACCCCATCTTTATCTTTTAATACTTTAGAAATAGTTTCTTCATCTACTAATTCACTAGATGGAATAAGAGCTATTAAATCTTCTGATGATACTTTAGGATAATCTTCTTTCTTTTCACGATTACATAATATTGGTGTAATATAAACTTTATCTGCTACTTTTAAAGCTTCAGCAAACTCTTTTAAAAAGTAAGAAGTACGAGAATAAGTATTTGGTCTAAAGACAACAGTTAATTTCTTATCTGGATATTTTTGACGAATAGATTCTAAAGTTACTTTTACTTCTGTTGGATGATGAGCATAGTCATCTATAATAATAGTATCTCCTACCCTTTGTTCAGCAAAACGACGAGCGGCATTATGAAAACTTAACAAGCTTTCTTTTATTGTATCAACACTAAGTCCTTCATCTAAAGCCGCAATCACACTAGCAGCTGTATTATATACCATATGTTTTCCATATAGTGGGACATGAAAAGTTCCTATTAAATCTTTACCCTTATATAATGTAAAAGTATTACCAGTTTCTTTTAATTCTATATTTTTAATGATATAATCATTTTTCTCATCTTCTCCAAAGAATACGACATCATTAGAAAAATGAATCTTACGAATATTTTGATCATCACCATTAGCAATCACTTTTTTAGCTTTATTAGCAAATTTTTCGAAAGTTTGAATCGTATCTTCTAAATCTTTATAAATCTCTGTATGCTCTAACTCAACACAAGTAATAATGGCAATTGTTGGATGATAGGCAAGAAAATGACGATTAAATTCATCTGACTCAATCACTAAAATTTTATTTTTAAGATCAATATGACCACTTCCATCTCCAATAAAATAATTGCAACCAATGGTATTGATAAAAAGATGTTTTAACAGTGAAGTAGTTGTTGTCTTACCATGAGTACCACAAACAGAAATAGTCTTAAATTTACTAGTTATATCTCCAACTATTTCATTATATGGTTTTATTGTTAATCCTAGTTCTTTCACTCTTTTCATTTCCTTATGATCTTGTTTAAAAGCTACAGAATAAGTAACAATCGTATCCTTATCAATAGGATGATTCCCGTCATAATAAATTTTAATATTTCTTTCTTCTAATCCTTTTTGGGTAAACTTATAATCTTTCGCATCATCATAACCAGATACTTCATTTCCCATATCATAAAGCATTTGAGCTAAAGTACTCATTCCTGCCCCTTTAATCCCAATACAATAATATTTCATCTTATACCTTCTTTCTTCATACATTATATTATAAACTATTACTCATTATTTTGTAAATAATTGACAAAGTGACATTTATTCTATAGGATAAGACTTAAGGTGAATTATAAAATGTTAGATTTATATAAAGATTGTATACTTTGTCCTAGAAAATGTCATACTAATCGTTATCAAGAATATGGATATTGCAAAAAGAGTGCTACTCTTAAAGTAGCTAGAAGTGCCCTTCATTTCTTTGAAGAACCTTCTATTTCAGGAACTAATGGTAGTGGTACCATCTTTTTTAGTGGCTGTAATTTAAAATGCTGTTATTGTCAGAATAGAGAAATTTCACACGATGGTTTTGGAAAAGAAATAACCATTGAAAGACTTTCTCAAATGATGTTAGAATTACAAGATAAAAAAGCAAATAATATTAATCTTGTAACTCCTACTCATTTCGTTCCTAGTATTATAGAAGCTATAAAATTAGCTAGAAGAAAAGGACTTTCTATTCCAATTGTTTATAATACTAGTGGATATGAGAGTATAGAAACTTTAAAATTATTAGATGGATATATTGATATTTATTTAACAGATTTTAAATACTTTGATAATGAGTTAGGAGAAAAACTATCAAAATGTTCTAATTATTTTGAAATAGCAAGTAAAGCTTTAGAAGAAATGTATAGACAAACAGGGAAAAATAAATTTAATGATAATGGAATTATGATAAAAGGTATTATTGTTAGATGCTTAGTCTTACCTACTAAAAGTAGAGATACCAAAGAAATAATAAAATATCTATACCAAAAATACCAAGATAATATTTATCTTAGTATTATGAATCAATATACACCTCTTTATTATATTAAAGACTATCCTTTCTTAAATGAGACTGTTAGTAAAAATGAATATAATGAAATAATAGATTATGCATTAGATTTAGGTATTACTAATGCTTATATGCAAGAAGATGGAACCTGCAGTGAATCATTCATTCCACCCTTTGATCTTGAAGGAGTGATAGAAAAATAACTTTTTACTGAACAACTTTTTCTTCTACTTTCTTCATTCTTTCTATTTTAGAATAAATACATCCACAATAATCTTGTCTATATAAATGATATCTATTAGATAGTTCTATACTTCTTTTGTAGCCATTTTTCTTTTTAAAATCAGCATATAAATAATTAATATGATATTGCTTAGCTAAATCTTCTCCTATTTCATTTAACCATTTACTGTTTTTATAAGGACTAATAGAAAGCGTAGTGGCAAAATAATCAAATCCTCCTTGAGATGCTTCTTTCGCTGTCTTTTCTAAGCGTAATAAATAACATTTATAACATCTAATATCCCCTTCTTTTTTATCTTCTAATCCTTTTGCTATTTTAAAAAATTCATTTTTATCATAACCACATTCCCTTAAAGATATAGAGTATCCTACTTTCTCAATAAACTTTTCTAACTCATGCTTTCTTTTTAAATATTCTTCTTCATCTGTGATATTAGGATTATAAAAAAGAATCGTAATATCAAAATACTTTGCAATTTTTTCTAACACCGCTGAAGAACAAGGGGCACAACAAGCATGTAATAATAATTTAGGACGATTTTTTAAATCAATACTATCTAATATTTCCTGACATAATTTATCGTAATTCATGAACATCTCTCTTTTCTCATCACTTAAAATATAGTAAATATCTTGTTTTTGTCAATAGATTTTCTAAGTTTTTGTTTTACTTCGTAAAGATAAAACATAAATAATAATGGTGATTATTTTAATGAACGTATTTTATGCTTTTTTATTATCAACACTCGCTGGTCTTTCTACTCTAATTGGAGCTATTCCTATTTTATTTCATATAAAAGATAAAGATAAAATGATCGTAAGAGCCCTAGCTTTCGCAGCAGGAGTCATGATTTGTGTTTCCATTACGGATTTAATTCCTGAAGCTAGTAATTTATTGAATACTATTTTTACTCCTTTCCCTGCTATTCTTTTTTTATTTATTTTCTTTGTTCTTGGTGTCATCTTTTCCATGATGATCGATAAGTTTTTCCCATCTACTAATAATAGTAATGTTAAAGATAAACGTTTATATCATCTTGGAATCATTGCCATGCTTGCTATTATTATGCATAATCTACCAGAAGGAATTGCTACTTTTCTTACCACAAATGAAAATCAAAAGCTTGGCTTTTCTTTAGCTTTATCTATTGCCTTACATAATATTCCAGAGGGAATTAGTATTGCCATTCCTGTTTATTATGCTACTTTATCCAAGAAAAAAGCTTTTTTCTACACTTTTATATCTGGTATTTCAGAATTAGTTGGAGCTATTATTGCTTATTTGTTTTTAGCACCTATTATTAATGATTTTATCATGGCTATTATCTATGGTTTAATTGCTGGTATCATGAGTCATATTGCTATATATGAATTATTAAAAGAAGCTAAAAATTATAAAATTAAGTTAATGATTCCTTTTATCTTAGGTTTTATTGTGATGATCATGAGTCATCTTCTAATTGCCTGACTTAAAGATTGCTATTATTTTTATTTTATAGTAAAATAGGTATGTGGTGATAACATGAAAAAAGGATTAATTAGTATCATTCACCTCTATCAAAAAATACCAGGATCATTTCATGGAGCGTGTCATTTTTATCCTACTTGTTCTAATTATGCGATTGAAGCTATTGAAGAATATGGAGTAATAAAAGGATGTTATTTAAGTATTAAAAGAATACTAAGATGTCATCCCGGTGCACCTTTTGGTTATGATCCAGTCGAGAAAAGAAAGGATAAAAAGAATGAAACAACTATTTTCAAATGCTAAAAAAATACTAGTGATTGTTGGAATTTTACTTTTATGTAACGGTTGCAAAAGCGACAATATGGAGGATATCAATATTATAACTACTAATTATCCAAATGAATATATTGTAGAAAAATTATATGGTGAACATGCTACTATTACACCTGTTTATCCAGATGGAGTAGATATCAGTAGCTATGAACTTACAGAAAAACAAGAAGAAGATTTTGCTAATAGTGGATTATTTGTTTACACTGGACTAATCGACAGAGAACGAGAACTTGCTGTTACTTTATTAGATTATAATGAAAATTTAAAAATTATTGATAGTTCTTATGTCTTAGAAAATGATTATGATACTGAAGAATTATGGGTAGATCCATCTTTTATGTTAATGATGAGTCAAAATGTTCGTTTAGGATTAGAGGAATATATAGAAAATACGATATTAGAAGATGAAATTGAAAAAAATTATGAAAATTTACAATTAGAATTATCAGAACTAGATGCAGATATTCGTTTAGCTATTGAAAATGCTCCTTATAAAACTATTGTGGCAGCAGATAGTTCCTATCTATTCCTTGAGAAATATGGTTTAAAGGTTTATCTTTTAAATGATGATACTAGTCAAAAAGATTTAAGTGAAATTACTAACTTAATTGAAAATGGTGATATCACAAAAATATTTACATATAAAGATACAGAAGTATCATCGGCAGTACAAAATATTATTAATACTTATGCTGATAGAGTTAGTTATGCTTATTATAATCATTTAACATTACTAACAGAAGAGCAACGACAAACAAATAGTGATTATATTACATTAATGAATCAAAATCTAGACACTTTAAATGAAGAACTATATCATGGTACAGAAACAACATAAAAAGATTCTTGTTAGAAAGCAAGAACCTTTTTTATTTTATTATATTTAAAGACTTAACTGATATGGTAAACTAGAGCTACCATTTCCTTCTGTTATTTGAATATCAGATAACAAATATAAAGTTGGATAAACAGATCGAGGATCGATTGGATCAAGTCCACAATAGACATAATTATAATTAACACTGCCATAATAAAGCAAACCTGTTACTTCATTATCAGTTATTAATGAGGAAAGTAAGAAAAATGAATTCGTTGTTTCTGGTTTATTGTACACAAACCAACTATATTGATGGGCGGTCATACACTGATACATTGATGTATTTTTAAAGCAGGAATTAGCAACGTTATATCCATAAGTATATAATAATTCACTAGCAGAAATAAGAGCAATATTGCCTACCCAATTAGTATCATTTCCAGAAGACACTATTTCACTTCTTTCATTGATATAATAACTACTTCCATCTACATAAGCTTCATTGGTCCCACCCAAATACCATTTTGCATTTCCTATCATATTCCTAGCTTCGCTACTTAAGCTAGCATAATAATCACTATTTAAATAAGTATTTAAACTTGCTGTTGTCCAATTATTACTTTCTTCTGCATCCCAAGCCATATTTCCAATTGATTCACTTCGAACAATTTTTATCCTTTGTTCTTTTTTTCCATTTTCATCTTCTACTGTGAAAATTCCTATAATTTGCCATAATTCATCATTAAAGGTTACATAGTTATTTGGATCAGATCCTATATAACGATAATCAATTAATTCCTCTTCGGTCCAGCCACTCTGTTGAGTGCCAGCTTCATGACTAAATGTATACATCTCTCCTTTATCACCATCTTCATAATTTGTTATACTTGCAGCATTTGCTTTAGCTAATAAGGTATCTACTGCTGTCAGTGGGTTTCCTTGTCTACCATATACATTTACTTCTACTGCAAAAGTCTTTCCTCCTGTATCCCCTTGTGGATTATAATCTTCATCTACCCACATCCTTAAG
>CAJFVY010000086.1 GCA_904420615.1 uncultured Bacilli bacterium
TACAGTAACAAAATAGAATTATACCTGGGGTCCCATTACAAATAGAGGAATTGGAATAAATTTAAATACGGAAATATAAAATGTGTTAAAAAAAGTGTCCTAAAACTTGACATAAATCCAAAGTTATTACAATTACAAATTTAAATGAACAAAAAGATATTATTGATAATAATTGTGATGCAGATAAAATTTTAAAATATAACGGTAAATCTATTTTAAAATGTAATTTGATTTTGTTAGCATGCGTTATTATTTGTTTAATTCTTATGCCAATGACAGATGGATTATCTATTATAATAGCAGGAGTATTTGGTGTTTGGCTTTTAGTATTTGTTGTAATTGATATAACAAATCGTATTAGTTCTAATGTTGCATTAAAAAAATATAATCTGTTTTAGAACTACTTAAACAAAATTTAAAACTATCTATAATATCCTATTTTAATTCATCTATACCATTTAAACTCCTGTTTTTTATCTTCTCTTTAATTATTTTATTATCTAAAGCTTTTAAAGAAGATAATAAATCTGTCTTATCTTTCTTTATTATATACTTATCATATTTCATATTTACTTGTTCGCCCCGCAACATTTTTTATATTTTTTTCCACTACCACATGGACAAGGATCATTTCTACCTACTTTTTTCTCTTTAGGCATAGAATTAACTTCTTTTCTAGTATAACCATTAAAAGCCCATATAGGTATGTCATTCTTATATTTATTTATAATATTATTTATATTCTTATAGTCTGTATTACTAGCTTTAATATGATAATCTTCAAATATAGGAATTAAAATATCAGGTACGTAACAATTCATACATATTAAAGTTATAATGTACATACTAATATCTTTTGTATCATCTTCATTTTTACATAGCTTATTTATATCACTTTTTAATTCGTTTTCTAAATCTTTCATAATGTCAAGTTCATTATAACTATCAATATCAACCATTTTGTACTTTTTGAAATTTTTCTTACTAGGTAATAATATTTTATCTATTACTTCATCAATTTCTTCTAAAATACAATAATAATTATCTGTACTATACATACCAAAAGCTTTAATAACTGTATCTAATTCATTAAGTGTATAATCTAAATTATGATTTTCTTGAAGTAATTTTTGTAATATCTTTTTTTCAATAATACCATTATAAAGCATATATAGATTTATTATTTCTCTATCTTCTAAACTATTAAATTCAAAATCATTATTTAAATCAAAATTGTTGATTACATCTTTAATTTCTTTAGGAATTATTACTTTAACTTCTTCATTTTCTTTATATAGATAAGCATAGCCATTTATAACAAAACTTGTTATTGTATCATTTCCATTATAAGTTTCATTATCTAAAGATAAAATAGTTTGTATTTCTTTGTAATCATCAAAATAATCTATTCCTTCTTCATTAAAGTCATCAATTATAGCACCCTCTATTTCATATGTATCATCTAAATAATATGTATCTATTAACTGTGCTAATCCCTCTTTTAATAATTTACTTAAGCATTCTTTTAAAGTCATTTTTTTAGGTTTTTCTTCAAGAATTAATTTTCTTGTTTTATATTCATCAGTAGTATTTCCACCATTTTCCCAGAACCTTATACTGTCATATTCTTCGTCAATAATCTCTTCTAATTTATTTTTAGATTTTTTATTTAAATTAAATTCATCACAAAAATCATTTATAACCTCCGATGAATCTTTTTCTTTTAATAATAATTTAGATATAACTATATTCATTACATTTTTATTAGGAATATCTATAATATTACCAATATCTTCTACTAGTAACATAATTTTCATCATATATGAAACATAATCTGGAATTGCTCTTTTAATATATTTTCTATTTTCTAAATTAGTAGCATATTCATCTTTATAAGGTATATCATCAAGCCATAAATATTTTTTATTATTTATATCTTTAATAACAACAGTACCTTTTATTTCTTCAAGAAGCTCTTCTTTTGTAAATAAATTATCAAAATTGCCATAATAATTAAAAAGAAAATCTTCATTTACAAGTCCCATACTAAAAAACATTGAAAACATTTTGGTAACTACTTCACTTTTTAAAGCAGTTGCTTTATCTTCTTTAGTAACTTTCTCTAAATATATTTTTTTGATATCGTTAGGAAGTACATAAATAATTTCTTCTTTATTTTTTAAATAACCATAAACTATACCACTATATACAAGAACTTCAGCGATAGTATCTACTTCTTTATTATTAGCTAGATTTTCAAGATTTATATATTGTTTATATGGTAAGGAACTTAAAATATCTAAAAAACTTTCTTTAATTTTTTTATCTAAAATTTTTCTTAATTCACTATCATTTTTATCTTTCAATTCATCTTTTTTATAGTAAGCTTTAGATACAATATACAGCTGTTCACTACTTAATTTTTTTAAAAAATCTTTTAGATTCCCCTCTACTTTATTTTCTAAAATTAAACATTCTACAGGATATATTTCCATTAACTCATCAATATTATCAATAACATCATTACTTAATTCATTTTCATTTAGCATAATTTACTTCTCCTTCATATTAATTCTAATAAATTCTTCTATAGATAACAAGTTATTTTCTTGATAACCACACTTTTTATTTTCAAGTAATAACCTCTTAAGTTTATCTAACTCTTTTGACTTAACAAGTTCTAATTTATGAAATCTATTATTACTAATACTAACACTAGGTTTGGTATTAAAGTAACTTTTTCCATCATAAAGAAACAATTTAATATTACTATATTTATTATTTAGTTTATCTGCTATTAATAATCCTTCTGGATCATAGTCTCCATTATAATAAAGAATTGTATTACTATTAATATTTTCTAATAGTTTATAAAAAGCAAGATTAGGAATACCAGATGTTATGATAATAGAAATATCTAAATCTTTATCTTTTAAATAATTTAAGATAGAGGGATTTTCAAAGATAAATATTTTATTGTTCTTACCAGTTATATTATTAAGTTCAAAGATATTATCTATATTTAGATTCATAACTTTAAAAGGCATGTTTTTGTTATAAACTAAGTTATAAGTAATAACATAATTACTAAGAGGATCGGTATAGACATTTATCTTTTCTAATAGTTTAGTCTTCTCTAAATTAGTAGTAGGTATTTCCTCATCTAAAATATAACTTAATATTTTATAGAAAAGACTACTACTATTAGCATTATAATCTAAATAATGAGGATTAGAGGTAATTGATGCATATATTGGTAAGTAAGTTATCTTATCTGGGATATTACAAAGAAGTTTATCTATTACAAGCAGTTCCTTCTTTAAAGCTTTTCTATCTTCTTTAAACTTTTTTCTTATATTACGCATAGTACTAAAGTTTTTATTAATGTTTTCTATAAAAAACTCTTTTAATTTATCACTATTAAACTCTATAAGTAAATCTTCTAAAAACGTAATAAATTCTTCTTGAAATTTTCTTTTCTTTAACGTATTAGTAAGATAAGAAAAATCATCGTAAGTATTAGAAAAGTAATCAGTAAACTCAAAGTCTTGAAATTTACTTCTTTCAAGTACTTTAGTAAACTCACTTATCTTTATCTTATAAGTCTTCCCCTCTTCAAACTTTCTTGCAAAGAAGTCTGTTAGACTAATAGATTCTTCATAAGTTATATTATCAAGAGTAATAACACCTGTTACTTTTCCATAACTTTGATACTTTTCTTTCGCCTTCACCATAAATCTTTCAAAGCCCTTATTATTCTTAAAATAATCTAAATAATCCATCTATTTCACACTTTCTCTAGTTATACCATTCCAACGATATCTTTTAACACTTACTGCATCAGCATATTTTGGTTTAATAAGTTCACAAATTGAAATATCTTTTACCTCTTTATAATCACACCATAAAGCTTGACTTGTTAAAATATAATCTAAATCAAAGCTTGATAGGATAGCAAACATCTCTTCAATATTAACTTCATCAACCCCAGCGAAAGCTTCATCTAAAGCGATTAATCTAGGAGATGATGGGGAAGCACTATCTAGTTTAGCATAGATACTTGCAAATAAAGGTACATACATAGTCTTAGCTTTTTCTCCCCCACTAAAGACAGAGAATACTTTATCAGTTAATTCTCGTTTTTGATTACCATCTTTTTTATAGAAAAGTTTAAAAGTAAACCAATTACGATAATCTAAGATATTAAA
>CAJFVY010000087.1 GCA_904420615.1 uncultured Bacilli bacterium
AAGTTTAATTGTAAATACTGAGAAAATACAAAAATACGATATTAAAGAAAATGAAATTATTTTTAATAATGGTATGAGTACTAATCTCATAGCAAGAAGTAAAAAGAAGGAGTTGATAGAATATGTTACAAGCAATCATTAAAATTATTGTATCTATTATGTTAGCTATTTCTAGTTTTATTATTGTAAGAAACTTATTAGCTAGTAAGCAAAAATTATCTAATTTTTATATTTTAATAAATGTTTTACTTATTGGGTTACCTTCATTTATTTTATATAAACCAGAATATAGTTATATTTTAAGTATAACATCATTTTTAATAGCTATATTTGTTTATAAAAATATTTTTAAAATTTCTATTAGGACTTCTTTAGCTATTTGCAGTATTATGTTTGCCATTATAGCTTTATCAGATATTGTTATAACTAGTTCTGAGTTAGCTTTTTTTACAAGTAGTCAAATCCGTGAAAATAGTTATATATTTTTGTTTAATAATTTAATAATATTTATGTTATCAATTTGCATATCACGGATTCATTGGCTAAAAGTTAAGATTAATAAATTTCTTAATATTGTGTCAGTTGATAATCATATTTCTAGTGTTATTTTTGCAATTTTGATTGTAGTTATAATTTGTCTTTTATTTTATAGTATAAGTTCTACATTTGATTTATCTATTCCAATTCCATTTGTTTTGAGTGTAATAGTTTTTGTCGTATTTTTAGTACTATATTATTTTTATATGGAAGAAAGAAATAATTATGAAAAATTAAATGATGAATATAATTCCCTGTTTAATTATGTACAGGAGTTTGAAAATTGGATTGATGATGAACAATTATATCGACATGAATTAAAGAATAACTTATCCATGATTAGAAGTTTAACTAAAAATAAGAAGATCATTGATAAAATTGATGATATGTTACATTTCAGTATTATAGTAGATGAATCTTATATTGAAGATTTAAAAAATATTCCAAAAGGTGGTTTAAAAGGTTTGCTATATTATAAATTAGCAACTTCGAAAAATGCAAATGTTAAGACTGTTGTAGAGGTAAGTCCTAAATGTACTTCAAAAATAAAAAAATTATCTAGAGATAATTTAAAACAATTAGGTATTCTGCTTGGTATTTATCTTGATAATGCAATTGAAGCAGCTAAAGATTCTAAGAAACGATTGGTTACTCTAGAGGTATATACTTTAAAAGACGAAATTAATTTTGTGATTTCGAATACTTTTAAAGAACTCGTAAAGATAAAAGATTTAAATAAAAAGGGTTATACTACTAAAGGTGATGGCCATGGTAGAGGCTTATATTACGCACAAAAGGTTATTAGTAGAAACAAGAATTTTTCATCTAGCCAAATGATTTTGAATGATTTCTTTGTACAAAAATTATCCATCAAATAAAAAAAGATTATATAATCTTTTTTTAATCCATGTTCTTTAATGCTTTTGGTTCATCGGCAAAAAATAAAATACATCCTACACTTGCTGAAGCAGTGATCATTAATGCTACTGCAGCAACAATTTTTGCAACTCTTTTTTTCATTGTGCTACGACTCCTCTCTAAAGTTTTTTATTTAAACAATTCTGTTTAAATCTTTTTATAATTGGCATAAGGTGTTTTAAATATTTTATATGTAATTGGTAAAATAAAGATTGTCTCAATTAGTAAACCACTTAGAAATAGAGAGCTTATTTTATCATTTGGTAATAAAATAATTATTATGGCGTAAATAATAGCTAAGATGCTAGCAACAATTTTTCTTATTATTCTCTTTCTTTTATTAGTTAGAGGTCTTTTAACAGTATCGGCGGGTGCATAAATGATAAAGGCTAGAACTGCTAAGGCTGCTAAAATAGCTTTTCCTATTGTAGGTATCGTTATATGAATTAATAAAAATGGCATACCTACAATTATAATGGTACTGGTTAATAAACAGGTAAATGAATTATTAGCATGAAAACCAAAACCTGGGAATCTAAGAATGTTGAATAAGATCAGGGATATAATGAATTCTTGCCAAATCCCTAGAACTAGTGCAATGATGTTGATAATAATAAGCTTAGTAATGGTTAGATATAATCCTTCTAAACCATATAGAAGCTTTTCTTTTTTTTCTTCTGTTATATTTTTATCACTAGCTAAAATGAAATTTAAAGAAGAATTTAGAAAGTGTTGTTTCAAAGTACCACCTCGCTTATGCAATTTCATTATATAATTAAATATAATAACTAGCGTAACTATTCATGAATATGTATTTTTTAGACCTTTTTTTCGACAAAGTTTTCTTTTATAGGTGTTAGAAATACCAAAAAGAGTCACAAAATAACTTTTTACGGAAAACGTGTGCACAACCCTAATATTCTTGTTACAATGGGTTCACATCATTTGAAAAGAAAGAAGTGAGCAAGGTGGAAGAAATAAAAAGAATAGAAGTGGAGGTGAACCACATGATCGGAAGAGTAAAATGGTTCAATAATGATAAAGGGTATGGCTTTATTGATTACAAAAAAGGTGAAGATGTATTCGTTCATTATTCAACAATTAACTGTGATGGCTATAAAACGTTGTCTGAAGGACAATATGTAGAATTTACTTTGTTAGAAACAAATAAAGGATATCAAGCTATTGATGTAACGCCAATCAAAGAACCTGCTGCTGTAAAGTAAGGTTCTTTTCTATCTATCTATCTATCTATTTATTTATTTTTTATATAAATATTTTAGAAAAATGATGAAATAAAAAATTTGTTTTATCTGTTCAAGTATGTTATATTATAGATAGGAAGGTGATATTATGCAAATATTAATACGAGGAAGCAAAGTAGAGATAACAGATGCTATGCGTGATTATGTAGAGGAAAAACTAAAAAAATTAGACAAATACTTAGAAAATAGTGATAATGTAAAGGCTAATGTATTAGTTAAAATTGAAGGACATAAGCAGACTGTTGAAATAACTATTCCTTTGAAAAACTTTATTATCCGTTCAGAAGAAACACAAGATGATTTTTATGCTTCAGTAGATAAAGCTCTAGATGTGATGGAAAGACAAATTAGAAAGAATAAGACAAGAATTAAAGCAAAAGCAAATAAAACAAAAATGGATTTTGCTTTTGATGAAGTAGAGGAAGAAAATAATAAAGAAGAGACTATTATTAAACATAAAATGGTAGAAGTAAAACCAATGGATGCTGAAGAAGCTGTATTACAAATGGAATTATTAGGACATCAATTTTACTTGTTTAGAAATGTTTCTACAGATAAAGAGGCTGTAGTGTATAAAAGAAAAAATGGTGGCTATGGTGTAATAGAAGCTGAATAAGACCTTTTAATAAGGTTTTATTTTTTTCAAAAAAAGTTGACAATCATTATAAGCAATGATATATTATGTGTACTGATTTAAATTTAGTTTTGCCATGGGCAAAATTTTATTTAAAATTAGAAATGATACACCTGGATATGTGTAAAGAAAGGAGATATATAATATATGCCTACAACTCAACAATTAATCCGTAAGGGAAGAGGAAGCAAAGTTCGTAAAAGTAAGGCACCAGTGCTTGGCGTTGGAATTAATAGTATTCGTAAGAAACAAACTAATAATCCATCACCTCAAAAACGTGGTGTGTGTACTCGTGTTGGAACTAAAACACCTAAGAAGCCAAACTCTGCATTACGTAAGTATGCACGTGTAAGATTAAGTAATGGGAAAGAAGTGGATACTTATATCCCAGGAATTGGTCATAACTTACAAGAACATAGCGTTGTGTTAGTACGTGGTGGCCGTGTTAAAGACTTAATCGGTGTTCGTTATCATGTTATTCGTGGTGCACTAGATACTGCTGGTGTAAAAGACAGAAAACAAGGTCGTAGTAAATATGGTGCTAAAAGACCTAAGTAGAAAAATTTGAAGGGAGGAAAGAATAATGCGAAAGAAACGTGCAATCAAAAGAGATATATTACCTGATCCTATATATAAGTCTAAAACAGTTAGTAAATTAATTAATACTATCATGTTAGATGGTAAAAAAGGAATTGCGCAAACAATTGTATATGAAGCATTTGATATAGTAAAAGAAAAAACCAACCGTGATCCACTAGAAGTATTTACTGAAGCGATGAATAATATTAAACCAGAGCTTGAAGTTAAATCTCGTCGTGTTGGTGGTGCTAATTATCAAGTACCTCAAGAAGTCACTCCAGCTCGTGCAGAAGCATTGGCACTTCGTTGGTTAGTAACTTTTTCAAGAAAACGTGGAGGACGAGGAATGGCTGATAATTTAGCTAGTGAAATTATGGATGCAGCTAATGGAACAGGAGCTGCAGTTAAGAAACGTGAAGATACCCACAGAATGGCAGAAGCTAATAAAGCTTATGCACATTATCGTTGGTAGGAAGGAGCTATTATGGCAAGAGATACGTCTTTAGAGAAGACAAGAAACTTTGGGATTATGGCCCATATTGATGCTGGTAAAACTACAACTACTGAACGTATTTTGTTCCATGGTGGTAATATTCATAAGATTGGTGAAACTCATGATGGAGCAAGCCAAATGGACTGGATGGAACAAGAAAAAGAGCGTGGTATTACAATTACTTCAGCAGCTACTACAGTACATTGGAAGGGATATCGTTACAATATTATCGATACTCCAGGTCACGTAGACTTTACTATTGAAGTTAGTCGTAGCTTACGTGTACTAGATGGTTCTGTAGCTTTACTTGATGCTCAAGCTGGTGTTGAACCACAAATGGAAACAGTATGGCGTCAAGCTGATGAATTTATGGTTCCTAGAATTATTTTTGCAAATAAAATGGGTAAAATGGGAGCTGATTTCAATTACAGTCTTAAATCTATCAAAGATCGTTTAGGTGTAAATGCAAAACCTATTGAATGGCCAATTGGTGCTGAAGATGATTTCCGTGGAGTAATTGATCTAGTTACTATGAAGGCTATTGAATTTGATGGTAAGCCTGAAGAAGACGCAAAAGAAATAGAAATTCCAGCTGACTTAAAAGCATTAGTTGAAGAAAAACATGCTGATTTAATTGATTCTGTAGCAGAATATGATGATGAAATGATGGAAGTTTATCTTGATGGTGGCGAAGTTACAGTTGAAATGATAAAACGTGCTATCCGTAAAGGATGCCTTGCTACTAAGTTCTTCCCAGTTATGTGTGGAGATGCTTTAGGAAATAAGGGTATTAAACCATTAATGGATGCAGTTATTGATTATTTACCAAGTCCACTTGATATTCCATCTATTAAAGGACATAACTTAAAAGGAGAAGAAGAAGTTCGTCATCCAAGTGATAGTGAACCATTCAGTGCCTTAGCATTTAAAGTTATGACTGATCCATTTGTTGGAAGATTAACATTCTTTAGAGTTTATTCAGGACATTTAGCTAGTGGTAGTTATGTACTTAACTCTACTAAAGATTCTAAGGAAAGAATTGGTCGTATTTTACAAATGCATGCTAATAACCGTAAAGAAATTACAGATGTATATACTGGAGATATAGCAGCAGCTGTTGGACTTAAAAATACAACTACTGGAGATACATTATGTGATGAGAAAAAACCAATTATTTTGGAAAAACTTAGTGTTCCTGAACCAGTTATTCAATTAGCTGTTGAACCTAAGAGTAAAGCAGATCAAGATAAGATGGCTTTGGCTTTACAAAAATTAGCAGAAGAAGATCCAACATTTAAAGTTCATACTGATCATGAAACAGGTCAAACTGTTATCGCTGGTATGGGTGAGTTACACTTGGATGTATTAGTAGATCGTATGAAACGTGAATTCCATGTTGAAGCCAATGTTGGTGCTCCACAAGTTGCTTATCGTGAAACAATTAAACAAGCAGCTGAATGTGAAGGTAAATACATTAAACAATCTGGTGGTCGTGGACAATATGGTCACGTTTGGATTAAATTTGAACCAAATCCTGATAAAGGCTATGAGTTCGTTGATCAAATCGTAGGTGGTGTTGTTCCTCGTGAATATATTCCTGTTGTTGATAAAGGATTACAAGAAGCAATGCAGACTGGTATTTTAGCTGGATATCCTATGATTGACATCAAAGCTACTCTTTATGATGGTAGTTATCATGATGTTGACTCTAGTGAAATGGCTTTCAAGATTGCTGCTAGTCTAGCTTTAAAAGAAGCTAAAAATAAATGTCAAGCAGTATTACTTGAACCAATCATGAAAGTTGATGTTACAACACCTGATGAGTATTTTGGTAATGTAATGGGAGACTTAACTTCAAGACGTGGTCGTCCATTAGGACAAGAATCTTTAGGTAATGTTGTTAAATTATCAGCAATGGTACCACTTTCAGAAATGTTTGGTTATGCAACTACATTACGTAGTAATACCCAAGGTAGAGGAAACTTCGTTATGACATTCGATCATTATGAAGAAGTTCCTAAAAATATTGCTGAAGAAATTATTAAAAAGAGTGGAAATTAAAAAAGAAACTCTAAAAAATAGGTCGAAACAGTTGCAAATTTAGTAATTGTTAGATAAAATATAAATTGTAATTAAAAGAGGAGGAAAAAATATGGCAAAACAAAAATTTGATCGTTCAAAACCACATGTTAACATTGGTACAATTGGACACGTAGATCATGGTAAAACTA
>CAJFVY010000088.1 GCA_904420615.1 uncultured Bacilli bacterium
AAAAAGTTGAAGAGCAAATAAAAGAACATGGATTACTTGCTACGTTAAGAGATAAAATTAAATTAGATGGTATGGAATTTAGATTGGTATTTTTTCAACCTGAAACAACAATGAATCCTGACTTAGAAGAATTATATAATGGAAACATATTAGAATGTGTAAGACAATTACATTATTCTATGGATAATGAAAATAGTGTTGATATTACATTGTTTATAAATGGGTTCCCTATTGTAATAATGGAATTAAAAAATCAATATACAGGACAAGATATAAATAATTCAATACGACAATTTAAATTTGATAGAGATCCTGAGGAACCTATATTTAGATTTAATCAAAGAAGTTTAGTATATTTTGGAGTAGATTTATTTGAGTGTGTAATGACTACTAAACTTGCAAAAGGAAGTACTTATTTCTTACCATTTAACCAAGGTTCTAATGGTGCTGGAAATGTAGGTGGAGCAGGAAATCCAAATAATAAAGATGGATTTGGAACATCTTATTTGTGGGAAAAAGTATTATGTAAAGATTCACTACTTGAAATCTTACAAAAATACATGCATTTAGATTATGATCCATCAGAATCATGGAAAACAGGTAAAATGATTTTTCCAAGATATCATCAATTGGACGTGGTTACTAAATTAGTTGAAGATGTAAAAGAAAATGGTAGTGGTAAAAATTATTTAATTCAACATAGTGCTGGCTCAGGGAAATCTAATTCTATTGCATGGCTTTCCTATAGATTATCATCATTACATGATAATAATGATAACAAAATATTTGATTCGGTGATTGTTGTTACTGATAGGAAAGTATTAGATAGCCAATTACAAAATACAATCTATCAATTTGATCATGTTCCAGGTACAGTTGTAAAAATTGATAAAGGTAAAACCTCAAAAGATTTATTAGAAGCAATTAATGATGGCAAAAAAATAATAATTACTACATTACAAAAATTTCCTAGAATATATAGGGAAATTAATAGTGTAAAAAAGAGATTTGCAATTATAGTTGATGAAGCACATTCATCTCAAACAGGAACAAGTGCTTCTAAATTAAAAGAGGGATTAGGCAATACTGAAGAAATATTAGAAGAATATGCAAGAAGTGAATTAGCAGAGGAAAATAATAGGATAGAAGATGATGATCTTCTTATGAATGAGTTAGCATCTCATGGAGATCATTCCAATATGTCATTTTTTGCATTTACGGCTACTCCAAAAGATAAGACATTACAAATATTTGGAACTAAACAATTAGATGGAAGTTACAGCCCATATCATGTTTACTCAATGCAACAAGCTATTGAAGAAGGATTTATCTTAGATGTATTAAAAAATTATATGACATACGACATGTATTATAGGATTGTAAAAAGTGCATCAGATGATCCTGAAGTTAAAACTTCAAAAGGAATGAAGGCGATAGCTAGATATGAGTCATTACATCCTCACAATTTGAGCCAAAAAGCGGCAATTATGATTGAACATTTTTTAAATACTACAAGGTATAAAATAGGTGGAAAAGCCAAGGCAATGGTTGTTACATCATCTAGATTACATGCAGTAAGATATTTGAAAGAATTTAGAAAGTATATTGAAAGTCATAATATAACAGATATAGATGTTTTAGTAGCTTTTTCAGGTGAATTAAAAGATAATGGTGAAATTGTAAGCGAAGAAAAATTAAATGTTGATTATAAGGGTAATAATGAGCACATAAAGGAAAATCAACTACCTAAAAGGTTTAATGAGTCTTACAATGTATTAATTGTTGCTGAAAAATATCAAACGGGATTTGATGAACCATTGTTACATACAATGTTTGTTGATAAGCCATTATATGGTGTAAAAGCAGTACAGACTCTTTCAAGATTAAATAGAACATGTCCTGGTAAAACAGATACTTTTGTTCTTGATTTTGTGAATACTGCAGACGAAATTAGAGATTCATTCCAACCATATTATCAAGCAACTAATTTAACTGAAGGGGTAGACCCTAATAATGTTTATGCTATATACAAAAGAGTAGAAGCATATAGATTATTTTCTGAAACAGAAGCACATGAATTTGCAAAAGTCTATTATAGTGGTAAAGAAGATATGTCTAAATTAAATTTCTATTTATATCCTGCAAGAAAAAAATTTATGGATATGAAAAAAGAGGATCAAAGAGAATTTAAATCAGTACTTCAAGCATTTATAAGAAGTTATGGATTTGTAGTTCAAGTAGCAAGAATGATGGACAAAGATATTCAAAGTAAATATATATTCTGTAAGTACTTAAATAAAACCTTGCCAAAAGAACATGAAACAATAATAGATTTAGATGATAAAATAGAATTAGAATATTATAGATTGGAAAAGAAATTTGAAGGTTCTATTGAACTGACATCAGAAGAAGGTGAATTAAATCCACCAAAAGGAACAATTGGTAAAAAAGAAGAAGAAAAAGAACCTCTAAGTGTTCTTGTTGATAAGATAAATCAAAGGTATAAAACAAATTTTACAAATATGGATAAAGTAATGGAACAAATTACACAAGATTTCCTAGATGATGAAGAGATGGTAAGTCTTGCTAAAAATAATGATCCTGAATCTTTTAGAAAAGTTTATAATGATGAATTTCAAAGAAAAGCTTTTAGAAGATATCAACAGAACACAGACATGTTTGAAAAGATGATGTCAGAACCAGGATATATGGAAGACTTTATGACTAGTATGTTTAAGTTTATTTACGATAAGTTGAAGAATAAAGAATAATAAATTTTTATTTAATAATAAAGTCATATTTATATGGGAGTACGTTTAGGTACTCCTTTTTCATATTTCGTACAATTAAACTTTATTTTTATTTGTTGTAAGATATAGATACCTAGGGAAAATAGTATATAAAAGTGCACTTTTATAAAGATATATTTTATTTATAATTCTATATAAGGATACTATGGAAGAATATATAAAACCAATTATACCATTATCAGTTCTTAGTGATAATAGAATATCATCTTTAGAAAAGTTATTATTAATACACATAATTTCTTTGTGTAATAATAAAGGATATTGTTGGGCAACTAATAGCTATTTTATGAAAGTTCATGGCTATAGTAAACAAACAATATCTAAATGTATTAACAATCTCGCCTCTTTTGGTTATATAAAGTTGGAATATGAAAAAGAAAGTACTAATAATTCAAAACGTACAATTACGCTTGACCAAGTATTAAAAAAAGAAATACAAGATATTAAAGATAACTTGAATACCAGTGTTCAATCTAAGTTTAATCATTATAATAAAAATAAGATAAATGAAATATATTATAAAGATAAATTAGGTAATGAATATTGGAATGGTAAGTTAATTGAAAAACAAGAAGCAACTAAACAAGAAATAGAAGAAATAGAAAAATTACTAAAAGAATATAAGTAAAAGAGATTAGGAGGTTTTAAAATAAAATGAAAGAATTTATCATAAAATTTTTTAAGAGGTGAAATATGTTTAATATTAAAGAAACCTTTAAAAATGATGATAATTCTACTATTAATGATTTGATAATTGGATATATAATGTGCGTTTTAGTAAAATCGTAGATTTGTTATATGTCTATATTAATGATAGACTGAATCTAGGCTTTAAATGTTATACAAAAGAAAGGAGAAAAAGCCGTGTATAACACTGTGTTACAGCACCCTAGTTATTATAGAGTAGGATTATATATAAGATTATCTGAATCAGATTCTGATAAAAGTTATGAATCAGAAAGTGAAAGTATTATTAATCAAAGAAATTTATTAATGAGTTTTGTAAAACAAAATGAATTTACTTTTGTTGATGAATATATTGATGATGGATTTACCGGTACTAATTTTGATAGACCTGGATTTAAAAGATTAATTGATGACATAGAAAAAGGTAGAATTAATTGTGTTATAACTAAAGATTTATCTAGATTAGGTAGAAATTATGTAACATGTGGATATTATGTAGATGAATACTTTCTTTTAAAGAAAGTTAGATATATTGCTGTATTAGATCAAGTTGATACTTTTTTAAATAATGTTGGTAATGAAATGATACCTTTTAAATCGGTATTTAATGATATGACTAGTAGGGATAATTCTAAAAAAATTCGTTCTATTTTAAGAAATAAAAAAGAAATTGGAAAATTTATTGGAAGTGAACCTAGTTTTGGATATATGAGAGATCCAGAAGATAAAGGACATTTATTACCTAATCCAGAAACTGCATTTATTGTGAAAAAAATATTTGAAATGGCAAATGATGGAACAAGTGTAAGTGATATAGCAAGTTATCTTAATGATTGTAAATA
>CAJFVY010000089.1 GCA_904420615.1 uncultured Bacilli bacterium
AGTGAAGATACCATAAAAAAATATGTAGAACGGATATTTGGTAAGGGAAGTTATCAAAGAATAGAAACAACTCAAACAACTCGTGATTATTCTGATATATGGAGATGGTTGTATTTAGCAGACGATGGATACTATGTAGGATTTTCAAACCCTGGTGTTTGTGGTAGTACGTTTAGAGCTGAACAAACTCTCCAATCTGCTTATCAAGAAGACGATACAGTAGTACTTACTTATGATATAACAATTTGTCCTGGTGGAGCTATGGATACTTGGTATTATTATACTTATGAAGTAGTGTTTAAACAGGATGAAGAAGGTTTCTATCATTTCTATTCATCAGAAAAGATTGCGGAAGAACAAGAGGTCAAATGATGATGATAGTAGGTAATGCAAGTTTTGTTTGCATTATCTTTTTTTATATGCTATAATTAAAAACGTCAAAAAAGTGTTCCGCTGGTTATTTTGGTTTATTATGAACACTGGTTATATGAAAAAGGAGGATAGATACGATGAATATTATTGACAAACTTAACGAACAACAAATTAATCCTGAAATTCCAACATTTCAAGTTGGAGATACAGTTAGAGTTGACGTTAAAATTATCGAAGGTAAACGTGAGAGAATCCAAGCATTCGAAGGTGTAGTAGTAGCGCGCCGTGGTGGTAGTGTTAGCGAAACATTTACGGTAAGAAAAGTATCTGCAGGCGTTGGTGTTGAAAGAACTTTCCCAATTCATTCACCTAAGATTGCTAAAATTACTGTTGTCCGTCAAGGTAAAGTTAGAAGAGCTAAACTTACATTCTTAAAAGATCGTGTTGGTCAATATAGAATTAAAGAACGTGGTGCTCAAAATAAAGATGTAAAAAAAGAAACAAAAGAATAAGACTATTGTCTTATTTTTTCCTTTGGAGTGTGATACAGTGAAAGATAATTTAAAAAAATTATTGCCTTATATCATTGTCGTAATAGTAGTTATATTAATTAAAGTATACGTTGTAACTCCAATTCGAGTGAATGGTAAGTCTATGGAACCAACATTGTATGAAAAAGACATCATGATTTTGAATAAAACAGCTTATTATTTTAATGAACCAGAGCGTTTCGATATTGTAGTGGTTAATATGCCTGATGAATATTTGATTAAACGAGTAATTGGTTTACCTGGGGAAGTAGTAGAATATAAAGATAATAAATTATATGTCAATGGAGAAGAAGTTGACGATGGATTATCAGATGATATTATCACTAACGATTTTAGTACTAGTGATTTAGGTAGTGAAGTAATTCCTGATGATTGTTATTTAGTACTAGGTGATAATCGTGAAAACTCACTTGATAGTAGAGAACTAGGTTTTATTAGTAAAGACCAAATTATTGGTAGGACTAGTTTGACGATTTTACCATTTGACCGAATTGGTTTTAAAGAATAAAGGATAGAAGATTAATAATTTTCTATCCTTTATTTTGTTTGATATTGAAGCAATAATTTGTTTTTTTTACATAATGTTAACGAAAAAAGCTGACAAAGCTTAATTATTACAATATATTTAACTTGTAATAAAAAGAAAGATCCTAAACGTAATTTTATATTATTTATTGTTTTTAGTATTATAGGTCTTATTTTAACTCTAATAATTATGAGTATTGGCGTTGATATATTCCATATTCATGCTATGTTAATGAAGATTATTGCGACTGTGATCGTAATGGTATTTAATTTTATTACTCGAAAGATTTTCTTAGAGTAATATTTTTTATGTAATAGGAAAGTGATACAAAAAATGAAAGTAACAATTGACAAACGTTTGTTCTAATGATAATATGAGATTACAAACGAGGTGATCCTGTCTTATGAAAGAATATCGAGCTTATCATTTTAGATTATATCCAACATTAGAACAACAAAGACTTATTCATAAGACATTTGGTTGTGTTCGCTTTGTTTATAATTATTTTCTTTCCTATCAAAAAGAACATGGAGTAAAAACGTCATATGATTTATGTAAAAAATTGAAAAATTTATTAAATCAATACGTATTCCTGAAAGAAGTTGATTCTTGTGCCTTAAGATGTGCTATCTTTAATTTAGAAGATGCATATAAAAACTTTTTTGCTAAAAGAAATGATTATCCAAAGTATAAGAGTAAATACTCATATCAAAGTTATCGAACGAACTGTATTAGAAGTAGTTATAAGGGTAAGGAATATAGTAATATAGAACTTGATATGATAGAAAAGACAATAAAATTACCAAAACTGGGAAAGGTAAAAATAAGAGGTTATCGAAATACAAAAGAAATAAAAGGTAAAGTTATGAATGCTACTATTATAAAGGAACCAACTAATAAGTATTATGCAAGTGTAATAGTAGAAGAAGTGGTGTTAGAATAGATTTATAGACACAAAGGTATGGACAATGTATTATAATAATAAACATTGAAAGGAGTGTCTAAAATGGCGAAAGGAAAGAGTTATGATGAAGATTTTAAAAAAA
>CAJFVY010000090.1 GCA_904420615.1 uncultured Bacilli bacterium
TAGTTGGTAAAAAATTAACTGTCTATGATAAGACAGTTTTAGACGACTCCTATTCATCACCATGTAGTCATAAGGAAGATTATGACTGCTGTATTAGCAATAGAATCAGAAAGATTAGATGAAGTAGTAACAGCAGGGGATGAAGTCTTAACAATGTATGGAACTAGTATTTATATTCAAAAAGGGGAGAAGATGTCTTTAAGAGATCTTGTTTATGGATTAATGCTTAGAAGTGGAAATGATGCTGCTGTTGTGATTGCAAATTACCTATGTGAAAATGAAGAAGAATTTGTAAAATTAATGAATGAAAAAGCAAAAGAAATAGGAATGACTAATACTACTTTTGAAAATTGTCATGGTTTAGATGAAGAAACCCAAAACTATTCAACTGCAAGAGATATGGCTATTTTAACAAAATATGCTTATCAATTAGAAGAATGTCGCAAGATTAGTGGTACAAAAGAACATACTGTAAAAACAGAAGATAAAACTTATCTTTGGTATAATAGAAATAAATTATTAACAGAATATGAATATTGTACAGGTGGTAAGAATGGTTATACACCAAGTGCTGGGAAGACTTTAGTTACTACTTCAAAAAAAGACAATTTAGAAATTGCCGTAGTTACCCTATATGATAATGATGAATATAACAATCACCGTCGCCTAGCCGATTATGCTTTCGAAACATATCAAAATTATCTCTTAGTAGATAAAGATAACTTTTCCATTACCGATGATAATATAAACGGTACAGCTTATATTAAAGAATCATTTTCTTATCCCTTAAGCGAAAGTGAAACAAAGAAAGTCAAAATAGTAGCAGGTATTGATTTAAGTATAGGAACCGGAAAAATTGGGACAGTAAAAGTAACTCTTGATTCTAAAGAATTAAAAAGCATACCTATTTACTTAAAAGAAGAAGAAAAAAAAGAAGGTTTCTTTTCTAGACTTCTTTCACGACTCTTAAATAGGTAATACTAGGACGAGCTCCTAGTCTAAAATCATATAGATCAGTACCAATACCAGATGAAATATAAAATCTGGTATTTTCTAACTGATAAAAGTCTCTTGTATATTTAGTAGCGCCATCTTTTTTAGTTACAGGATATAACCCAAATAAATTTAACTCTCCTAAGTGAGAATGACCAGCAAAAGCAAGATCAACATTTATGATAGGTAATACATAATCTATATAATCTGGTTTATGTAATAATAAAATAGTAAAATAATTAGTATTTTGATTACTTTCTTTATAAGTATTTAAAAAGCTTTCAATTGATTTTTGATCTTGATTAGTATTAATACCAATTACTGATATTCTTTCATTGGAATTCGTATAAATAAACTTTGATTGATTATCTAATATTTCAAACCCAGCATCAATTAAAATAGCTTTTGCAACATCATTATCCGTCTCTCCTAATACAGCATACTTTAAAGCATTAGAATCTAACTTTTTTAATTCATTTAATAATTCAGTTCTATTTTCAGTACTTAAGTCTTCATCTTCTTTTAACAAATCTCCAGTAAAGAAAAGAATATCTGGTTTTCTTAAATTAATATTATTAATAACATCTTCTAGTAAATCTTTATTTTGAAAGTGCAAATCAGAAAATTGGACAATTTTAAGGCCATTCAAATCAGTAGGTAATTTATCACTTTTAATTTGGTCTTCTTTTACAATCAAACTAGTAGTAGCAATATGAATAGTATATAAACAGAAGCATGTAATAAATATAAATAAAATAAGTACTATTTTTAATATTCTTTTTAAGATTTTCTTGTTTTTTTCTTTTTGTTTTTCTTCATCAATAGCTATTTGTTTCTCTTCATTTAATTCAATACGACTTTTCACTAGAATATCCCAACTTTCCTTATTCTTTATACTTATAGTATCATATTTGATAAGAAAAAGGTAGTAAAAATTAGGTGGAGTGTCAATTATTCAAGATTGATACTTTTTTTTTATAAAATTTTATGTTATAGTATTAATGTAGAATAAAGGGAGGAATATTTGATGAAAAGAAATTCACCAAAAAAGAGGGTTGTTAAAGGCCAAGAAGTTAGTATTTGGGTTTATATATTATTACTTACTTCTGTGACTATATTAGGTTGGGTATTAGGTCAGTTTGATTTACCAATTGGTAAAGTAGCATCAACATTTGCTATATTTGTATATCCATTTCGGTATTTTATTGCCAATATTATTACTAAAAAATATGGATATAAAGAAACTATGAATGGTATTAGTTATTCAGCTTGTTTATTTCTTTTATTTGCTATAGCAGCTAGTTTGTTAGCACAAAAAGAAATTGATTATATACCATTAACAGGAGAATTATTTGGTTATATTGTAAGTCAAATGATTAATTTGTGTATATATTATTACTTATTAATTAATACAGATACTAATAAATTTGCAGTACTTGCTACTTATGTATTTGTGATGTTAATTGATAATTTAATTAATATGCTATTTGCTAGTAGAATGATTATGCTAGATAGTTTCTGGAAAACATACTTTGTCAATATACTGGTCGAGACCATTATATCGATTGTTTTGATTCAATTTGATCATAAGAAATTAACTAATAAAGAAGCAAGGGGTTAAACTTCTAAATAATTGGGAGGTTTGCATGAAAAGATTTAGAAAAGAATATATCATAATTGCTATAGCAGTTTTGATGAGTGTTGCAGTCCTTGCTGGTACAACATATGCAGTATTTACAAAAACAGTTACGGGTGATGAGAAACTAACAATTCAAACTGGTACACTAGAAATAACATTTGGTGAAGGGGATGAAATAAATTTATCTAATACTGCACCAATGTCAGATGAAAGGGGGCAACGAACAACCCCTTATACTTTTAGTGTTAAAAATACAGGAACCATTACAGCTTATTATACAGTATATATTGAAGAAGATAGTGGTAATACCCTAGACAATAAATATGTTAAATATAGACTAATAAGTGATGATGGCTTTGATACAGGAATTGTTAATTTAACTGGTGGTGGACCTGATTATGTTATTAGAACGGAAGAAGCCTTAGCAGTAGATAAAACAGTAAATTATACACTATACATGTGGTTAGATGAAGCTACACCAAATGAAATGCAAGGAACAATCTATAAGAGTAGAGTTAGAGTAGATGGAAGAAGTAATCCTACACCAAAACTAAGTGGTGTTGATACGTTACTAGCTAAGGCTAATAGTTCTAGTATTACCAATTATAGTAATGGTAATACAGGAGAGATGTATACATTTACTCATGATGCAACAAGTCAACAAAGTGGCTGGACTGAAGAAGAGTTAACAGATTATAGATATATAGGAGCAAATCCAAATAATTATGCAACTTTTTCTGGAAGCATGTGGCGTATTGTTGGAGTATTTACAGCAGAAAATGATACGGGTCAAAAAAATCAGTATATTAAATTAGTTAAACAAGATAGCATAGGTACCAATACTTTTGGTGCTTCTACTTGGGGTAATACTAGCTTAAGTACTTATTTAAATAGTACATACTTAAACACTTTATCAGATAAATCTTTAATTAGTACTGCAAAATGGTATATTTCAGCACTTACTTCTTTGACAGGAAATGGTGATAGCTTTTATGAAATGGAAAGATCTCAACCATATACTTGGACTGGTCAAGTGGGATTGCTTTATCCGAGTGATATGCTTTATACTTATGGTAAAGGTGTCAGTGATGATTGTTACCTTATTGATACTGGTTATTGTAATAATCCTAGTAGTAGTTGGTTATATTCAATTTATACATATCATTTTTTTATCAATACTGATTATGGCAATAATAGTAATGGGACAATGTTTTCGCATTATGGTGTTGTTACATCAGTAGCTAAAACATCTAATTATGAAACTCGCCCTGCAATATATTTGAATAATGATGTTTCTATTGAAAGCGGAACTGGTACTAGTTCTGATCCATACATTTTTTCTGTGGAAAGTGGTCCTACATGTGATCCAAATGGAGATGGAGTAGTGACACAAGAAGATGTCACGATATTATCGAATGCTCATTTAAATGGTACAACATCTTCTTACTATCCACAATGTGATTTAAATGATGATGGTACAATTAATATGTTAGATGTAATGGCGTTGTCTCAACAGGTAGCGAGTTAACACAGTATAGAGGATCAACTCTTTGGCAAATAGTGGGTATTTAAAGAAAATCCAAATGACAAAATAAGCAAGGGAAGTATAAAATTATGCTTCTTTTCTTTTTGGTAAAATGTGACCTTTACAAATCACGATTATAGCTTTGAATCTAGCGAAAGATCTAAAACCAAAAGAATCTTTTAATTCATCACTTGAGTTAATAAGGTAATTAACAATTTCAAGTTCAGTAATTAAATTACTAAAACAAGTATATTTCTTCCATAAAGAGGCATTGAGTTCATCTTATAAGCATCAGCCATAAATTATTATATATCTTGAATGTTTAAATCCAATTATTTTTATTTTTTAGGTTGCATTTACTTTTTCAGTTAACTTAACGTCCGATTTATTTTGATCCAATATTTTTCCCTTGAACTTCCTCTATACTCATGATAGAATTATAGTAGTAATTGTAGTGAGGTGGTCATATGTTGGATGATAAAACGATGATGTTTCAATTAGTGGA
>CAJFVY010000091.1 GCA_904420615.1 uncultured Bacilli bacterium
CCAAGACTTTTCCTTGGTTGTTATTAATAATTCACTCAAAAGTTGCAGTTAATCGTTCAAAGTTGCATTTACCTTTTCAATTGACCTAAATGTGCCAAATAATAATATTTAAGAGGTATATTTTACTTTTAAAATTATTACTTTACTTTAGAGCTATGTTTTTTTTGACATATAGGGCAATAATAAGTACCCCTGCCTCCTATTTTAGTCACTTCAATTTTATTACCACACAAAGGACAAATGTCATTTTTCTTTCCATGAACTGCTAATTCATTTTGAAAAAGTCCATGAACACCTTCACTTGACTCAAAGCTTTTGATGGTTGTGCCACCTTTTTTAATAGCTTTTTCAAGTACTTTCCTTGTATTTTTAATAATAAGTGATGCATCTTTTTTTGTTAAAGTATTAGCTGGTTGAAAGGGACTAATATGACTTAGAAAAAGGATTTCATCATCATAGATATTTCCAATTCCTGCAATAATACTTTGATCTAATAAAACACTTTTAATAGGTAATTTTTTCTTTTTCCATTTTTCTAAAAGATATTCTTCTGTTAAATTTTTATCATCAAATTCATAACCTAGTTCATTTAAGGGTTTTAACGAAAATACTTCTTGTTTAGGTAATAACATCATTTTACCAAATTTTCTGACATCATGAAATCTCATCTCTTCACCATCTTCAAGAGTAAAAACAACATGTTCATGTTTAGAACGAGGTTCACTTTTCTTTCGAAAGTAAAATCTTCCTTCCATTCTTAAATGAATTAAAAGAGCATCTTTGGTAAGAAAAAAGACCAGCCACTTTCCTCTGGTGGTCATAGATTCTATTTTTTGATCCTTTATTTTATTAATAAATTCCTCTTTTTTTCCAATAATGATATTATCCCAATATACCTTACAATTAATAATAGTTTTTCCTAAAATTCTTTTTTCTAAAGTTTTACAAACTGTAATAACTTCTGGTTTTTCTGGCATATTTCGTCACTTCCTTATTATTTAGCTTCATACCAATTATTTCCCATTTCGATATCTACTTTTAAAGGAACGGATAATTGAACTACATGTTCCATTTTTTCTCTCACTAAATCTTTCATAATATCGATTTCATCATTTACTACATTAAAGACTAATTCATCGTGTACTTGAATCAACATTTTACTTTTTAATTTTTTTTCATTCATAGCATTATATAAATCAACCATAGCTTTTTTTAAGATATCAGCAGCACTACCTTGAATTGGAGTATTTAAAGCCATTCTTTCTCCACTAGACCTTACCATGAAATTCTTACTTTTTAACTCATCTATTACTCTTTTACGATTCATAATAGTAGTAACATAACCTTTTTGATAAGCTTCTTTCTTTTCTTTTTCCATATATTCAGAAATACCAGGATATGTTTTTAAATAATGAGACATAAATCTCTTAGCACTTCCAACATCTATTTTTAAGTCTTCACTAAGTCCAAAACTACTAATTCCATAGAGAATACCGAAATTAACAGCTTTCGCAGTTCTTCTCATGTTCTTAGTTACTTCACTTTTATCTACTCCAAATATTTCAGAGGCTGTTTGAGTATGAATATCTTGATCTTCAATAAATGCTTTTTGTAAATTTTCTGCTTTTGATAGATGAGCAAAAACACGAAGCTCTATTTGACTATAATCAGAACTCATTAAGACAGAATTATCATCTGGAATAAAGGCTTTACGTACTAACCGTGAGTAATCACTACGAATTGGTATGTTTTGTAAGTTAGGTTTACTACTAGAAAGTCTTCCGGTTCTAGTTAGACATTGATTAAATACTGTATGAATCTTACCATCTTCACTTACTTCATCTAATAACCCTACTACATAATTAGCATATAACTTTGATAAATTACGATACTCTAATATTTTATCAATAATTGGATGTACATCACGAATACGATCTAAAATATCTTTATTAGTAGAATATCCAGTATCTTTTTTTGTTAATTTTTTTGGATAAGGTATTCCCATATCAACAAATAAAACATTACTTAACTGTTTGGGTGAAAGAATATTAAAAGTACATCCAGCATCTTCATAAATACTAGTTTCCATATCTTTTAGTTTTTGACTTACTTCTTCTTTTAAGTTTAATAAATAATTTTGATCTACTTTTATTCCGGTCATTTCCATATCAGCTAAAATAAAAGCTAAAGGCATTTCAATATCATGGAATAATTTTTCTTCCTTATTTTCAGCAATTTCTTGTAGAAGTTTCTCTTTTGTATGAAAAATAAAATTACTTTTCCATAAGGTCTGTTCTTTGGTAGTCTCTATATCAACTTTCTTAGGTCTTTTTTCTGTTCCATAAGTATCTTCATAGCCTAAGATATCGTAATCTAATTGTTTCATTAGTAATGTAACATCGTCTGATAATTTATAATCTAGTAAATATGCTCCAATCATGGCATCATAATCACAATTCTTAATAGCAATATGTTGTTTATTTAATAGGATAATACTTTTTTTAATATCATAGCTATATTTTGAAGTATCATTTTCAAAAATATTCTTATAAGATTCTAATTGTTCAGGATCTAAAAAGCAACTACCTTCTTCATTAGTAAAAGCAATACCAATGATCTTACTCTTCCAATAGTGATAGCCATCCATTTCAATATAGAAGGCAAATGGTTTGTTAAAATTAAATTTTTCAATAGGAATAGTATGAAGTTCTTGATCTATCTTTTTTATCTCGCTTACTTCTTGATCTTCTTCATTAGTATCTACTTTTTTCAAAATAGATTTAAACTCTAATTCTTTTAATATAGTAATAAATTTTTCTTTATCTATTCCATTATACTTGCAATCTTCTAAAGTAAATGGAATAGGAACTTCCCGATAAATAGTAGCTAACTCATAACTCATGTAAGCATTATCTTTATCATTTAATAATCTTTCACGTGTCTTTGGAGTAACATTTACAATATGTTCATATAAATTATCCAATGTCTGATATTTAGATAATAAACTAATTGCTGTTTTCTCTCCAATTCCTTTTACTCCTGGAATATTATCAGAAGCATCACCCATTAAAGCTTTAATATCAATCATATTAATGGGTTTTACTCCGTATTCTTGTTCAAATACTTCTTCATTAAAACGAATAAATCCTTTAGTTTTTAATAATTTAACATCTACTTCTTTGCTAATTAATTGTAATAAGTCTTTATCGCTTGAAATAATAGTAGCAATAAATTCATCTTCTTCATCTACTATTCTTGATACTGTTCCAATAATATCATCTGCTTCATAATTATCAATTTCAAAGTATTTAATACCCATAGCATCTAATACTTCTTTAGCTTTAGAAAACTGTACAATTAATTCTTCTGGCATTTCTTTTCTACCAGCTTTATACTCCTTATATTTTTTATGACGGAAAGTTTTTCCTTTATCAAAAGCTACTAAGATATAAGAAGGATTTTCTTCTACAATGATTTTATGCATCATATTAATAAATCCATATAATGCATTAGTAGGAAATCCTTCCGAATTTTTCATAATTACACCATTGTAACTAGTCGCATAATAGCTTCTAAATAATAAATTATTTCCATCAACTAATACTATCTTTTTCATATTATCACCACTCTTAGATTATTGTACCAAATCTAAAAGATAAATGCTATATTTTATTTTATCTGCATCATAATATTACTATTTTGTTTTAAAATATCCTCTTGATTTTCTAATTCTGCTAGTCTATCACAAGTTACAAGACTCATTATTACTGCCATAATATAAATAGCTGAGATAGCTAATGCCGTTTTTACGATTTGTTTCATATTAAAATAATTCTTTTTCATTTTATTTTCCTCCCTTTTCTAATATAATTTTAATATCGAACAAACGTTTTTGTCAACAACCAAATCAGTATTTTTCGAAATTATGTTTGACATTTTACAGTGGCTATGTTAAGATTAATTCAAGAAAGGATGGTAAATCAATGGAAAAATTAACAAACCGTCAGCTTGACATTTTACAAGTAATTAAAAAATTAATTGCTAAAAATGGCTATCCACCTACTGTTAGAGAAATTGGTGCTGCAGCAAAATTAAGTTCTCCTGCTACTATTCATTTTCATTTAAAACAATTAGTAAAAAAAGGATATATTCATAAAGAAAATGGTTCTAATAGAACAATTGAATTATTAGTACCTAATGAATATTTAGAAAACGATGATGAAGTTGTTAAAGTGCCTTTACTTGGCAAAGTAACAGCAGGAAATCCTATTGAAGCCATTGAAAGACCTGATGAAACTTTTGCCTTGCCAGCTGAATTACTTGGTACAAGAAAAGAAATATTCACGCTTAAAGTTAGTGGAGAATCTATGATTAATGTGGGAATCTATGATGGCGATATTCTAATTGTAGAACGTCAAAATACGGCTCGTAACGGAGATACAGTAGTTGCTATGAATAAGGACAATGAAGCTACTGTTAAAACTTTCTATAAAGAAGACGGCTATTTTAGATTACAACCAGAAAATGATACCATGGATCCTATTATCCTTGATGAAGTTACAATTTTGGGAAAAGTAGTAGGACTATATCGTAAATTATAAAAAATAATCGTGTTAAAGCGATTATTTTTTTTCATTATTAGTTAATAATTGATTTAAAACATAACTAGCAATTAGTAATCCAGCAGTGGCTGGTACTACTACTATAGATGCAATGGTATTATCATCTGTCTTAATTGGTACTTCCGTTGAACAACAGACCATAATTTTTTGATTAATATGATGTTCTTTAACAAAATGACGCATTCTCCTTGCTAAAGGATCATTTTGTGTTTTATTAAGAGGCATAATTTCTAATTTACTAGGATCAAAACGATTACCTGTTCCCATACAGCTTATAAAAGGAATATGTTTCATAATACAAAAAGTTAAAATAGCTTCTTTTGCCTTAGTATCATCACAGGCATCAACAACATAGTCAACATCATCTGTAATAAACTCATCTATATTATTAGCAGTTAGTTTTTCTTGATATAAAATTACATTACATTTCTGATTAATATTATGAACTCGTTCTTGATAACAACTGACTTTACTAAGACCAATTGTACTATTAGTAGCAACTAATTGACGATTAAGATTAGTATCTTCTACTACATCATAATCTATTAAAATTAAAGTTCCAATAGCACTGCGAGCAAAAGATTCTATAACATATCCTCCTACTCCACCACAACCAATGATAGCAACCTTTTTTTGTGCTAAATTTTCTAAATTGTCTTTACCAATTAATTTTTCTAATCTTAAGAATCGATTCATTAGGCTACCCTTTTCTGTAATATTTTTTGCTGATCTTGGGATAAAATAGGCCATTTTAATGGTTCATCATAAATTAACTGATTTAATTTGGCTAATTCTAAATAACATTTACCATTTTCTTGCGATATTTTTTTAAAAGATGATAAAGCTTTTTCTTCTTTCCCGTGAATAGATTCAAAAATACTAATGGTATTATCTAAATAGGAACTAGACATCAAAGTATTATCTATAATATGAAACTGGATACTACTATTAAAGAAATTTAAAATATCTATTTGAGTACCATATCCTAGTTCATATAATAATTTTAAAAACTCTTCTTTAGTTTTAGATTGACCTTTTAATTCAATAATATCTTTTATTATTTCTTCACTAAATAGTTGATCAATACCTAACTTAGTCAGTGATAACTGAACGCCTTTTTGCTGTAGTGGAGAGTGTAGTCTAATATCATTTACTAACTTACCAAATACATAATCAACTATTTCATTATTTTCTTTAGGAATACTAATTTTATATACATCATAAAAGTCTTTTTCCGGATATGATTTTGTTGTAACATATATATTCTTAATATTATAATATTTAGTATTTTTTCTAATCATTCTTGTCAAAGAAGTTTCATGGCTATTATAAAATTCATGATCTTCAATTGAACTTAAATAAACACCACCAACTGCTAAATCAGAAGGATTTAATTTAAATTCTTCATTCTTTAATACTTCTTTTTTACGATGAACATCCTTTAATTTTAATTCCATACATAATGAAATTCCTTCTATTTTCATTGGTAAGACAACCATATTAACACCACCTTTAAGAGAAGTATTATATCATACATTTATTAGTATGTCCAATTTTTATTTTGTGTTTACTATAAAATGAAATATTATAAAAGTTAAATAAATTGAAATAATTCCTATAAATTACCTTTATAGAAATAAATTTTCATAGCAGCTTCACTATACGTTGGTTTTGAAATATCAATATCAAGATAATTCGAAATATAATAAATCAAATATTGGGATGCAACTAATAAGTCATATTCACATAATATTCCATCATATCTACTTTCAATTATTATATTAGAACCATTGTTTAAATAATTAAGTAATTTACTCTCGTATGAACTTGTTGTCCTTTGTTTAAAATATATATTTTTCTTTTCATTTAAGTGTTCATAATTAATAAATCTTCCATGTGAAAAATTTTTCTTTTCATGAACTAAGCAATGATAAATGCCAGATTCAATTATTTTACTTTCTAAATCAATTGCTGCTGATTCTGTATAATCTCCTGTAAAAATATTAAAATTGCTTCCCTTTTGTAAAAAGTGAGACAAAATTTTCTTATTATTTTTAAAATATGTTAAAAAATATGTTTTCCAATAATTTATTGAACCTTTTATAAATTGTTCACAACCATCTATATTTTTTCTTTCAAAATATAACTTCAAAAATAAACTAGCAGGTGCTAAGGCTCCCTCAAAGGATAGGAATCCTCTTTCTTTACCTTTATTGGTATTAGTTCGATAAGTAATAACATTGTTTCTTGGTATTCCAGTTTTTGTTACTACTTTTTGGATTTCGCCTTTTGTAATAACATATTTCTTATTATTATCTATTAAAGATGTTCCTTCTATTAAATCATTTGTAGTTCCAGAATACGTGAATAAAAATAATTGATCGACTTGACTATTATTTCTATAATAGACATCTCTAGGCAACAAAGAAATTGTATTTATTCCATATAACTGGTTAATAATTTTAGATGAAAGATTAGCTCCTGCATATGAACCACCAGATCCAATAAAAATACAGTTTTTAGCATTTGACAAGTCAATACTTTTGATTTTTTCATAAGCTTTACTATTAATAGCATTTATAATTCTAACTTCTAAATTGTTTATATTAATATTACATCTTTTTATTTGTTTTCTTTTATAAAGTTCAAAGTCTTGACAAGTACAAATATTTTTTATTTTTTTAACTTTATATAATGATTGAATATGTCCCCTAGCACCGAGCTTTTTAACAACTTTTTTAGTTAATTTCGTAGCTTTTTCAAAAGTTTTATCGATAAAATCTCTATCAATAATATAATTATTTTTAATATATTCACTGATAAAAACAGAAAAAAAGGCATCTCCCGCCCCAGTGGGATCAAGTTCACTTTCAGGATTTAAAAGTTTTTTTCTGATCGTTATTCTGTCAAATACAAAATCCGACCCTTTTTTGCCTCTTGTCACAATAATCATTTTTGGATTTAAGATATCATATATTTCCTCAAGAGTCTCTACAGAATATCTTCCTTTCAAATACTTTTCAACTCGTTCATTTAAATTGATAATATCAAACTTATCTCTTATTTTTTTTATGATTTCATCATCACTATAATGCTCAAGTTCAAAGTATTGACCTAAATCAAGCATTTTTCTATTTGAACAATGATCTATAATCTGCTGATTTCTATCATTTAAATTATCAAATACTAGAATATCTTCTCGATTAATATTTTTTAATATATCATCCACATCAATATTACTTTCATCATACCATTGTTTTTGATTACAAAGTGGACATCTTTTTTTTGATTTAAATACTAAATTCCCATGATCCTCATCATAAGAGACATGAAAGCATCTAGTTTTTAAGTCCTTTATTATCTTGATATGATCTATATTAACACCAATATCTTTTAAACTTCTAATAGCAATATCACCCAGCATATCATCGCCACACACGCCATATACTGCTGTTTGTAAATTCATTTTACTAATATTTAAAACAATATTATGTGAAGTCATACCGCCATTCACACCTATTAACTTACCATTTTTATAATAAAAATCTGTAACTAAATCTCCTATACTAATTATTCTCATCTCATACTCCTTAAATATTTTTTCTCTAACCAATCATATAAATATTTCTCTTTAAATGCATGTGATGTTAAAAAATGATTATCATGTTCTATAATTTTCAGCTCTACATTAGTAGCTTTCATTTCCTTTAGTTTATTATAAGCAGTAACACTTTCTTTAACATCTACAATTTCATCTTCATTACCATGAAACATTAAAATAGCCTTTTCTTTTATTGGTAACAGAGTTTCTTTAATTGGTAACATGATTCCTCCAGATACTGATACTATTCCCTTAAAGAGTTTAGGTCTAGATATTAAATAATTCCATGCCCCGAAAGCTCCCATACTACTACCTAAAATACATACTCTTTTTTTGTCATATTGAAATTCCTGATAAACTTTTTCTAAAATAATTTCAACATCTCGCAAATGAAAATCCCAAAAATTATTATTGGAACATTGAGGAGCAAGTACAATATATGGTATATCAAATCTATTCATATATTTAGGTAAAGCATATTTTTCTACATCTCCTATTTTATTACCTCTTTCTCCTATGCCATGCAGAAATAAAAGCAAAGGCATATTTTTACTAAAGTTTTCAGGAAAATAAACAATATAATTCATAGTATCATGATTACTTATACTTATTTTATTGTATTTTTTTAACATAACTTTTTTCCTCTACTCAAATTTATATTATAATTATACTAAATTTATTTAAAAGAAAAAAGCATTTTACTGCTTTTATTTTTTTAGAAAAGAATACAACTTAGATACATTTTGACTTTCTTGTTCTAGACCTATATTAAAAGATCTTTCATTTGGAAAAACTATTCCTTTCTTACTATAAATTTCCTTTACTTCCTCTTTAGTTATGTTAGGAGTATACCAATTAACTTGAGTAGAATAATGAAATTTATGTTCAAATTGATCTACTATTCCAGTTACTGTATATAAGTTAACAACAGTAGTATTGATAGGCAAATATTTTCTTCTTTTAAATCCTAAATCTTCTAAATCTATTATACTATCTAATATTTCTAAAGATTTTAAACTAGCCTTTTCTATTCCTGGCTTCTGTTCAATAAAATCAGTTAAATAGGATAATACTTTAAAAGCATCCTCTTTCTCCATTCCTTTAGGCAAAGAAAAAGACTCAAAAGAACAACTAGTCGTCCCAATATGGCCTTTTCCTATTGGATGATAATGTATATAATAAAGTCTATAAAATGTTTCTTTTTCTATATCATAATTTTGAAACATAGAAATTACCTCTCTTCCATTAATATAGTTATTCATTTTTACTTAAACTCATTAGAAATTCAAGCAATCCTCTGCATCCCTTATCTATTTCATTATATGTTATCTCAAAATTATTAGTATACCAAGGATCTGCGATATCTTTTGATTCTCTAGTAAAGTCTAATAATTTATAAACTTTATCATCTTTTTTTAATATTTTTATCATATCATGAATATTATAATCGTCCATACCAATAAAATAATCAAACTCCTCATAATCACTACTTTTTAACTGAGTGGATACATGTTTCTTATATGGTATATGATATTGATCAAGCATTCGTTTGCTAGAAGGATGCATATCGCATCCAACTTCAGCATCTGTACCACGAGATTCTATTACTATTTCTTGCTCTAAACCTTGTTCTTTTACTAAATTTTTCATAACAAAGAGAGCCATAGGACTCCTACAAATATTACCTAAACAAACAAAACATATTTTAATCATATTTAATCAACTCTATTCATTATTAAATTTTAATAATTCTCTAATATCATCCACTGATAATTTTTGAAAGCTTTGATATTCATCTCCATCTTTTTCAATTAATTTATCGCTTAATATTTTCTTTTTCATTTGTAAATCGAGTATCTTCTCTTCAATTGTACCTTTTGTAATTAATTTAATGACTTCAACAGTGTTTTTCTGCCCTATTCGGTGAGCTCTATCAGTTGCTTGATTTTCTGCCTGTGGATTCCACCATAAATCTAAGTGAATGACTACATCAGCACTGGTAAGATTTAGTCCCGTTCCTCCACTTTTTAACATAATTAAGAAAACATTTGTATCATCATTATTAAATTTATCTACTAATTCTTGCCTTTTTTTACTACTGACAGAACCATCTATTACATAACTTGTAATTTTCTCTTTGGTAAGATAATCTTTTACTATATTTAAAGCAGTCTTAAAGCTAGTAAATAATAATATCTTATGGCCGTTACTAACAGCTTCTTTTATTACTTTTATTAGGTTTTCTATCTTAGATGAAGTCTTATCATAATTTTCAAATATAATCTTAGGATCAATACAAACCTGTCTTAGCCTTGTTAATAAAGTTAATATCACCATTTTATTTTTAGAAAAGCCATCACTAACTAACTTTTCCATCTCTTCTTTTGTTTCTTTTACTAAAGCTGCGTAAATTTTCTTTTCTTCATCATTCAAATCAATGTAGATATTATTTTCTAACTTATCAGGTAAATCTTGTAATACTTCATTTTTCTTACGTCTTAAGATAAAAGGCTTAACTTGATTTCTTAATTTTTCAAGTACTAAATTGGTATTATCATCAAAGTCATTACTAATCTTATATTTTTCATTAAATTTGGTCTTATTAGCTAAAAAGCCAGGCATTACATAATCAAAAATACTCCAAAGCTCTAATATAGAATTTTCAATTGGGGTACCAGTTAAAGCAAGTTTTACTTCACTCTTAATCTTTTTTACTGCCTTTGTTAGCATAGCAGTAGGATTCTTAATATTTTGAGCTTCATCAATAATCATTACTCTATAACTCATCTCTTGATAGATTTCTAAATCTTCTCTTAAAAGTCCATAACTAGTAATATAAACATTACCTTGATACTCTTCTAATTTTTTATGACGTTCATTCTTAATACCCACAAAAATACTTCTTTTTATATCATCACTAAACTTCTTAAATTCGTTATCCCAGTTATAGACTAATGCTGTTGGTGTAACAATCAATATTTTACTATTTGGATCTTCCTTTAATACTTTTCTAATAAAAATTATCGTTTGTAAACTTTTACCTAATCCCATCTCATCTGCTAGGATTCCACCCAAACCACATTTATACAAATTATATAACCATTTTACTCCATCTTTTTGATAGGGTCTAAGTAATATTTCTTCCTGTTTAGTAAATTTAACAGGAGCATTTTGATATTCTTTAAAATTCTTAATAAAACTATCAAATAGAGAATTTGTTTTAATAAAATGATTTTTATTCTTTAAACTATCCAAATATAAGGCTCTAAACTTTGGTATTTCACCACTTTCTTCATCTAATTCTAAATCTTCTTTTAACTCTTCTAATTCCTTTATAGATGGATCTAATAAATCAAGAATATCACCACTTTTTAGTTTATAATACTTTTTCTTATTCTTTAAACTTAAAAAGATATCATCTAACTCATTAGGATTTACATTTTCTAATTTGAACTCATAATTTAAGATATTATCTTGTCCAATACTAAAACTAGTCGTACCGCTTACTTTTTTAACTAAATTAGTATTCTTAAGTTTTTCACTAGTAAAAATTTCATATTCTTGAGCTAATTCTTCTAACCCATTTTCTATGAAATTACCTACTAAATCTATATCATATAATTTTAATTCTTGATCAAAACCATACTTACTAACATCTTGAAAAGTATGTTGTTCAAATTCTTTATCTCTAATAATATTCTTACTATCTTTTGTTAAGTAATTAACTTCTATTCCAGAGTAAATAAAGATCATTTTACATTCTATATATAATTCTAAAATATCAAAATATAACTTCACAATAGGTGTCTTAGCAATTACTAAGTCATCAACACTATCATCAAGTTCTACTTCATCTTTAATAATAGGTACCATGTAGTCTTTAAATTTTTTAAAATCCTTTTGGTTGATTGTCAAACTACTAATATTTTCTTCTAATATATTCTTAGCTACTACTCTTTCAGCTTCTGTTAATTGATAAATTGCATTCTTATCTATTAAATAACTATAATCATCACTAAGATTAATCAGATGATTAACATCAGTATCAATATTTAAAATATGATTATCTTTTTCTTTTGTAAGATGAAAAATAAAAGGCGAATGCTTAATTAAAGGTAATTCTTTATTAATAGATGGAGATTCTACATAAATACTATCTACGATAGAAAATAACTCGTCTAAATAATTTTTAGTAGGATATAAATAAGAATCTACTCGATAAGTTTTAGAATAAGCACGATCAATAAAATAAATAATTTTTTTACTAGTATTATCAAAATAATGTTTATTACTATCATATTCAAAATCTTTACCAAATTTTAGAGTTCCGCCATAATAATATTTATCTAAGAAACTATTTACTTTATTTCCTAACATATATAGTTTCTTAGTTCCTAGTTTAAATCTTAATTCATAATAAATTTCATCCTCTTCTTCATAGTAATAGTAAGAATACTTTCTTCTATGCTCTAATTTTAAATATGGTATTATTTTAACTTCTTCTTTAACAGAAGATTTATCTCTATATACTTCCTTAAGCTCTTTAAAAAAAGTATTAATAATTCTACTATCGTCCTCTTCTTCGTTTAGAAAGAAGTATTCTCCCTGATATTTTATTAAAACAGCTGCAATATGCTTACAAGAGGATGTTGCTTGAAATTGAGGGCAAGTACAAAAGGTATCAATAATATTTTTCTTATTATCTTGTTCTATTGTAATAATATAAGATCTAAGACTACGTTCTGAAGTTACAACAAAACGATACTTTTCATCACCAAAATTTATACTACTTCCAATATATTTAATTTTTCTATTGTCGTAATTAAGTCCCTTTTCTAAATCACTTTCTGATACATATTTAAATATTTCTTCAGTCATACTATCACTTCCAATACAAATTACTATATCATGAAAAAAAAGAAAAGGAAATACAATTATCAATATTTCTCTCGTTAGCCATAACTTAATATTTTATATATTAAATATCTTAATGTCTAATTGTTTCTTTAAATTTTCAGCCGCTAAAGCTCTAGCGCTACATTTATCTTTTATAAGAGGAGGAAGTTCAGCTAAAGTTTTACCATTTTCAAGTTCGAAAATAGGATCAAATCCAAAACCATTCGCACCTCTTGGAGAATCTACTATTTTTCCTTTTATTACTCCAGTTCCAATAATTGGTTTTTGCTTACCATCATAATACACTAATACACAAACTACTTCTGCTTCTTTGTTAGTTAAATTTTTACATCGCTCAATTAATGATTGATTTCTTTCATTATCTGTCGCATTCTCTCCGAGAAAGCGATGAGTCATAATACCAGGCCAGCCATTTAATTCTTTAATACAAAGGCCAGAATCATCTGCAATACATGCTTCTTTAGTCAAATGATAAACTTCCTTTGCTTTCTTTAGTGCATTTTTAAGAAAGGTATCATGATCTTCTAAAACATCGTTCTCTATTCCTCTTTCTTTTTCTAATTTGTTTAAAAACTGTTCACCTTCAATATGATGAATCACAAATGATGCCATAATCATCTCTCCTTCCTGCTCTTCACAAGATATATTATATTGCAATCGATATAATTAAAAAAATACTTATTAGTTATACTTATCATAATTACAATTATGATAAATTACATAAATATCTACCGTCTTAGACGGTAGATTTTCTCCCAAGCCTATAAGGCTGTCTGCAACTGCACGCTTTTCAGCGCTCCGTGG
>CAJFVY010000092.1 GCA_904420615.1 uncultured Bacilli bacterium
GTCCTAAATCTTTGCTTTTTTTAACTTCAAAATAAAAAGCTAGACCACCAAAATGTATATCATTTACTTCATAATCACCCAAATATTTTCCCATATTATAGTCAAACACATTTCCTAAATCCTTTTTATTCAATATATATTCAGATTTAATAGATAAAGAATTCTTTATAATCTTTATTTTATATGCTATGTAATAATCATTACCCGTATTAATATCATCATCAATGCCGCCATAATCATAGCATCCAATATAAGGATAACATTTTACTTTTACATCTTCATCCATAATATCCTTATAATATTTTTTTACCATATTTAAAAAGTGTTTTCTTTTTATAGTAATGGTACTTTCCCATATATTCTCACCATAATCAGTTTTTTCTTCTAACATCAGTATTATTTCTCCTTTAAAATATTTTTCTTATATTATAGAAGAAAAGAGTAATTTTGAAAAATACTTTTTAGCTATTATAATCATAACTATTAGTTATGACTATGTAATAGATTAATCTTCTAGGAAAGCTTCATAGTCTGCATCACTTGGCATTCTTAAATCGCCACGAGGGGAAAGGCTAATACTTCCTACTTTAACTCCATCTGGAAGAGAGTTTCTCTTAAATTGTTGGGTAAAGAAACGTTTGATAAATACTTTTAACCATTTTTTTATTTCTTCTTCTTTGAAACTGTTTTTAAAAGTATGACAAGCTAGAAAATAAATCTTTTTAGGTGTTGCACCATATCGTAAGAAATGATATAGGAAAAAGTCATGTAAGACATAAGGTCCAATACTAGATTCTGTTTTTTGTACTAGATTACCAGCTTCATCTGGTGGCAATAACTCTGGTGAAATTGGAGTAGATAAAATATCATCTAATATTTTTTTACGCGTTCCAGAACTAGTATTGGCAACCCATTTTACTAAGTAACGTACTAATGTCTTAGGAATAGATGTATTAACAGCATACATACTCATGTGATCACCATTATAAGTACACCATCCTAAAGCAAGTTCTGATAAATCTCCAGTACCAATTACAATACCATGTTCCATATTAGCAACATCCATTAGAATTTGAGTACGTTCCCTTGCTTGAATATTTTCATAAGTAACACTACGATCATTTTCATCTAATCCAATATCTTTCATATGTAAAGAAGCAGAGTCTTTGATACTAATTTCTTTTAGAGTAGCACCATATTCTTTTACTAAAGAAATAGCATTCTCATAAGTTCTTCCTGTGGTACCAAAGCCTGGCATGGTAATACCGATAATATCTTTGGGATCTCGATTTAACTTGAGATAAGCCTTAACAATGACTAAAAAAGCTAACGTAGAATCTAGTCCTCCTGATATACCAATAACACATTTAGAATTACCAAGTTGTAATAGTCTTCTTGCAAGTGCACTAGACTGAATCTCTAGAATTTCTTCACAACGCTTATTTTTTTCTTCTTCCCCTGTTGGTACGAAAGGATATTCTTTATATTTTCGTTGTAGATTTTTAATATTATCACTGACATTTACTTTTATAACCTTATAATCTAAAGTACTTCCATTATTCATAAAACTTTTATTTTTTCTCCTATCACTTGCTAATTTAAATACATCAATATCAGCTGTAATAAGATTACTATCTAATTGAAACCGTTCATTTTCAGCAAGTTTACTACCATTTTCGTAAATCATACTAGCTCCACCAAACAAGATATCTGAACTAGATTCCATCATGCCACTAGAACAATAGACATAGGAAGAAATGGTCTTAGCAGACTCCATCGCTACTAAATTCTTTCGATAGTCATGTTTTCCAACAATATCATTACTACTAGATAAATTAAAGATTATAGTAGCACCCGCTAGAGCATGATAATCACTAGGAGGCATTACAGTCCATAAATCTTCACAAATTTCAATACCAAAAGTAAATTCAGATTTTTTAGTATCTTGAAATAACAAATTAGAAGAAATAGGTACTAGTTGTCCTAATAATTCTACTTCATTTGTCTTTAAATCTTTACTGGATGAAAACCAACGCCTTTCATAAAACTCAGAATAATTAGGAAGAGCTGTTTTAGGAACAATTCCTAATATCTTACCTTTTTCTATTACTATGGCACAATTAAATAATTGATTATTATGACGAATAGGCATACCTAAAATAGTAATAATATCAAGGTCTTTTGTTTCTTCTAATACCTTTTCTAGTGCTTTTTCTGCCTCATCTAACAACTTATCTTGTAAAAATAGATCACCACAAGTATAACCAGTTAAAGATAACTCTGGGGTTGTGACAATAGCTGCCCCTTTTTCATGAGCCTTTTTTACTTGATTAATTATTTCAAGTGCATTTTTTATAGGATTAGCTAAATATAGCTTGGGTACAATTGATCCTACCCTTACAAAACCAAATTCTTTCATTTTTATCTCTCCTTATTTATATTGTATCAAAGTACCTTTTTTTACTAATGTTTTTGCTTTTTCCAAGGTATATTGTGACTGTAAATCTTTTATATAACCTTTTTCAAGTAATTCTAAGGCTTCTTCAAATTTACATTCATAATAACGAATAAATTCATCTTTATCTAACATTTGCGAATATTTCTTTTGACAATCTAGAGCTAAGAAACTAGAATTATATGCCGAAGAAATCCCTTGATCTTGATAAAATTCTCCTAATAAGATTAACTGATTTGTTACAAAACCCGTTTCTTCTTTTAATTCCCTTCTAGCAGCTTCTTCTTTTGTCTCATTATCTTCTACATAACCAGCAGGTAACTCTACACTAACTCCTTCTTTTACATTTGGTCTAGTTTGAATAACTAAAACTGTATTTTTTTCTTTAGTAATTGGTAGTATAATGACTGCATCACCTTTTTTACTACCTTTTAAAACTTTATCTCTAGTCAAGACTCTTCCATCTTTTAATTGATAGGTATAATTTTCTACTGTCACAAAACCTTTTCCTTGAGATAGTGCCTGGTTACTCATTGCTTTTACAGGAGTTAATTCCTTAATATAATTTTTTAACTCTTCTAATTTTTCTTTACGCATTTTACATATTCCTTCGCTAATTCTCTAGTCTTATTTTGGTGAAATTCGATCAATTCACGTTTCAATTCTCTTAGTTTATCCGATAAGTCTACATAATATTCATGAGGATTATCAATTCTTGTTACTTCTTCATATAATGTTTTATATTCTTCCTCACAATAGGCTTGCTTTTCTTTTAAATTCTTATCTTGATAGATAAGTTTACCATTTTTAAAAATTGGTACTAATAAACTTCTAACATGATAATTTTCTAACTTTGTTTTCTTCCATGTTTCGACTGGATGTACTAAAGTATAATTTTCTTTACTGATTTTTTCACTAGCAAGTGTAATAACATCTCCTAGAGCAAAACCAGTTTCTTTATCATAAAAGCGATATACTTTTTTATAACCTGGATTAATTGTTTTAATACTATCATTGCTTACTTTAATTCTAGGATTTGCACATCCATTTTCTTCTACTGCCACAAGTTTATAAACACCACCAACTCGTTCTTTTGCTGCCGAAATATTATCTCCTACTCCAAAAGAATCAACCTTGGCTCCTTGATTCATTAAATCACGAATTGTGTGTTCATCAAGGCCATTAGAAAGGCAAATTCCCGCATCCTTATATCCAGCCTCATCTAACATTTTTCTAGCTTCTTTAGAAAGATAAGCTAAATCACCACTATCAATACGAATTCCTTTAAAAGGATAACCATTTGGCTTTAAATAGTTATCTGCTACACGAATAGCATTAGGAATTCCACTACGTAACGTATCATAAGTATCTACTAAGAATACACAATTATCTTGATTACTCTTAGCATATTTTAAAAATGCTTCATATTCATCTTCGCTTTCCGTTACTAAAGAATGAGCCATCGTTCCCATGACAGGGATTCCATATTCCATACCAGCATAAGTATTAGAAGTTCCTACACAACCACCAATATAAGCACACTTACTAGCTTCTACAGCAGATTCTATTCCTCTTCCTCTCCTGGCCCCAAATTCCATAACTGGTTTATCCTTAGCTTCTTTCACGATTCTCTTAGCAGCAGTCGTAACCAAAGCTCCATGATTAAAATTAGCGAGTAAAGCTGTTTCCATAATTTGTGCTGTTACAGCATCTGCTTTTACAGTTAATACTGGTTCATTTGGAAATACAACAGTTCCATCAGGTACAGCATAAATATCACCCTTAAATGTTAAAGTACTTAAATAATTTAAGAATTCTTCATTAAATTTGCCTAAACTTCTTAGATAGTCTATTTCCTTTTTTCCAAAATGAAAGTTTTGAATATAATTTATTGTCTCATCTAAACCAGCACTGATTGTATAACCACCATTAAAGGGATTTTTTCTAAAGAAAAGATCAAAATATACTTGTTCATCTTTCTTTCCCTCATTAAAATAAGTCTGTGCCATCGTTAATTCATAAAAATCAGTCATTAATGTTTTATTTTTCATAATTTTCCTCCTCTTTCTTTTTATCATTTTATTAATAACATTCCTAAAAAATAGATTAGTTATTTTTCTTAACTAACTTAATTCCTTGCTGTTTCATCAATAATTTCGCAGCATCTACATATTCTTTTCGCATCATCTCACTATAAGTAGCAATCGCATCTTCATGTACATTAATTGTTACTTTCCTATTCCACTCATCATAATAATTTGCAAGTCCCATTGCTCCATTAAAATCACAAATATCTGTACAGCAACCCACAATATCTACCTTTTTTACAGTTGGTGTTTTATGAACTACTTTCCTAAAGTCAGGTGATTCCATAAAACTTGTGGAGTTCTTTTCAATAGAAATTGTATCTTTCAACTTTTCAAACGGCTTTAATTCCTCTACAACTTCTGCTTCTCTTGTTCCTCTTACACAATGTTTTGTTCCATTAAAACGTTTAAACTCAGTTGCATTTTCATCATGAGTATCTTTGATAAAAATAATCAAACTGCCATTTTTGTGCGCTTCCTTAATTAATTCAATTTGTCTTGGTATTACTCTTTTAATTTCTTTATCGTGCAATACTCCTTCTTCTACAAAACCATTTACCATATCTACAATAATTAAAATGTTTTCATAGATTTCTAAATTTTTTATTTTTGTCATTATATCCCTCCTCTTATTCATATTTTATTAATAACAAAATATAAAATTTTTACAAGTTGTTTCACTTGTTATTAACATTATATTAATAACTATTGTTTCTGTCAATATCTTCTTAACATTTTTTTAAAAAGAGTACAAAAAAAGAAACTGCTACCTAGCAATCTCCTTTTTCTCATAACATTATCTTTTTATTTTTTGATAACCATCACCTAATTCATCTTTCTCTTCAGGTTCATCATCTTTAGCCATTACTTTAGAATAATAGGCACATGATGAAAGAGCTCCTACAAATATGCCACTAGCACTTGTTGTTACAATTCCAATTGGTAAATTGTCCATACTATAGTTACTAATCATGGTTCCACCCAAAGTTCCTACTAAGGCTGTTGAAGCAGCAAAAGTAACTACTAATCCTGTAACCTTTAAATTATGTATTAATTTCTTTTTTGATTGTTCTTTTTGTCCTTTATTTTTACTCATTATTTATTCCTTCTTTCTTATTTAATAATCTTTGAAATTCTTCATTCAGTCCATCTGTTATCATACTAGTAATACTATTCAATGCTTCTAATAGTCCATTATATTCCACATAAAGAGGAATATTATTCAGTGTTTTATCACATTTTTCTATTTCTAATAAAGCATTCTCATCTAACATGGCACTTTTCACATATTGTTGTTGTAACTTTTTCTTAGTAGTAGTGAGTTCTTTTATCGTTTTGTTTTTTTCCATTTTATCTTTTAATTTTATATATCTTTGATACTCCTCACTATTTCTAATTACCTTTGCCAAGTTTTCTGCAGCTAGTATGATTTCTTCATTCTGATATTTTTCCATCTAAGCTCCATGTCTTAGCCTCTGTAACAACGACTGACACAATTTTTCCAACGACATCCTCTTCACTAGTAAAATTTATTAGTTTATTGGTATCCGTATAGCCATAGTATTCTCCCCTTTTCTTAGGTGATAATCCTTCTACTAATACTTTTACCTTTTTACCAACTAACTTTTGATTGTTTAATAAAAAATAGCGATTTAACTCATCATTTAATGTATATAATCTATTTTCTTTTTCTTCTTTTGTTATATCATCTTTTAATTTAGCAGCAGGAGTTCCTACTCTTTTGGAGTAAATAAAACTAAAAGCATTATCATACTTACATGCCTTTACTAAATCTAACGTTTCTTTAAAATCTTCTTCTGTTTCTGTTGGAAAGCCTACTATAATATCAGTAGAAATCGTACAATTTGGAATTGTTTCTTTCATCTTATGATATAATGTCAAATATTGTTCTTTCGTATAACGTCTTCCCATTAATTTTAATACTCGATTACTACCTGATTGTACTGGTAAATGTATACTTGGCATAATATTATCATATTTAGCAATCACCTCAATCATTTTATCTGTAAAATCCCACGGATGACTCGTCATAAAGCGAATCCTATCAATCCCCGTCTTAGCAACATCTTCTAATAGTTCCGCTAAAGAATAATCTTTATATAAATCTTTACCATAGGCATTTACATTTTGACCTAATAGTGTTACTTCTTTATAACCTTCTTCTTTTAACTTTCTAACTTCATCAAGAATATCTTCTTTTGCTCTACTTCTTTGTCTTCCTCTTGTATAAGGGACAATACAGTAAGTACAAAATTTATCACAGCCATAAATAATATTGACATAAGCTTTAATCTTACTAGCTCTATCTACGGGAACATGTTCAAATAAATCTTGCTCTCTTGAATATACTTCTACTTGTAACTTATGTTCTTTAACACTTTTTATTAAAACATTAGGTAAATCATAAAAATTATGAGTTCCTATTACAAAATTAATAAACCGATATTTTTCCATAATTGTATTTACAACTACTTCTTCTTGAGCCATACAACCACAAATACCAACTATTAAATTAGGCTTAGAACTTTTTAAATGTTTAATACGTCCTAACATACCAAATGCTTTATTATGAGCATTTTCTCTAATAGAGCATGTATTTAATAAGATTAAGTCAGCTTTTTCATAATTATCTGTAAAAGTAAAACCAAGTTCTTCTAAAATACCCTTAATATTTTCACTATCATGTTCATTCATTTGACAACCATAAGTCTTTAAATAACATTTTTTATTAGCAAAATAATTCTGATATTTTTTATCTAACTGGTAATTTACTTTCTTATAATCACTTTTAGTAGTCGTCTTAGCTACTTTAAAATCTGGCAAATGCATATTTATCCCTTCTTTTCTAACAAACAATAATATAACATATTAAGCCATAATCCGTCAAAAAACAAAATTATTTTTTACATTTTGTTCCCTTATTAGATGATTTTAAAGGAATATTAAATTCACATAAATCCTCATAACTAGATAAAAGATTCTTACTGTTTTTAGCATGTCCCATTTTTCTTAAACACTCAGCAATAATCTTCATCACCCTTGTAGAACTAATGTTATTTTGTTTAGCAATTTTAGTAGATGAAGTGCAAGCATTATCACCATTATAGAAACGCTCTGCAAAGATTTGTTGTTGATGATGATTTAAATTACTATGAAATGATTCTTTCAATTCTTCTTTGGCCATTTCTAAAGCTATTTTATAACATAAGCTATATTCATCTACTAAATCATTTTCCTTTACCTCAGTATTTAAGCTTGAAGGATTGTTAATAAGTACCATCTCTCTTAAATCTTTTGCTTTTTTAGAATTTATTTGACCTTGTTCTACTAATAAATTAGTAATATCATAAATCGTATTTCCATTTTCACCTAAGCTTCTTCCAGCCTTTTCTAATAATTTAAATGTATCTTCATCTTTCACTCCATAAATATGAGCTAAACCACAATTCAAATAAGATTCTATATATTTTTTCATATAAGTCCACAAGCGATTCTTAACACTTGGCTTGAAAAAGTCAATAGATTTAATCAAACCTTCAAACGCATAACTTTCCAGTTCTCTAACATCACAATGAAACTTCTTAGCGTAAGAGTAAGCCCAATATGTTGCTAATCTAGCATTTTGCATAATTAAAGATTCTCTTAAACTTGAAGAACGTTTTTTATAATATTCATAAAATTGATCACGTAAAATTTGATAATTCTTGTCTATATCAAATTCTAAGTTAGAAAGTCTTGATCCTTTTTTGGTTATTACAATTTCTTTCTGTGCTAAATAATCAAAGATATGTTTGGTTGTTGCTTCACTAAAGTTTAAACTTTTAATATCATCTAAGTGAATAAATGGTATATACTTTAAATCTTTCATACCAATTTTTTTCACTTGAATATAACTTGGAATAACTTCTCTTTCTATAAAGGCATCTAATCTTAACCATTTATTATCTAATCCTATTATTTCCATTTCTATAAACCCCCATTAATAAATTAGATATAGTATAACACTTTTCTATTATAAAACCTAGAAAAAAAGAAAAAGATAACTAAAATTCGTTATCCTTCTTTTTCTACTAAGACTGTATCTAATATTTGATCCATTACTGTCAACTTATTACCTAAGATTTCACTCTTAATTCTATCAAAGTTCTCTAAAATCATATCAATAAGCTTTTTCATTCTTGGCAATAGATCTTCTTTTTTCTCAAGATGATCAACAACAACTTCAAGATTAGATAATTTGGTATATTTACCATATTCATTATTCTTAATAAATGTCTTATATAAATGAATAAATGATACTACATCAATATTATCAAATCTTTTATCTTCTAAGAATTTTAACGTTGTACACAAATTACCACTTTCAATTGATAAATCCAAAATTGTTTTTCCTTCATTATTTTTTAAATTAGGAGAAAACTCTTTATTTCGTTTTAATTTCTTGATTAGTGGTGCTACTTTAATATAATCTTTAGTAGCTAGTAAATGTGCAAAAGTATTACCATCATTATTTTGATGGTTAATATCAACATCGGATAATCCCATATATTTAAGAGCCATAGAATATTGTTTTAATTTGACTAATTTCATTAAAACAGTATTTCCCTCTTCATCTACTAAAGATAGACTGACCATTTTTTTAGATAACATTTTATCTACTAATGGCCAAAGTCCCTCTTTCATTAATTCAAAAATTGTATTTTTATTTTCTTTTAGAGCATCATAAACTTGCTCTTCTGCATAAAACATTTTTTATACACCTCATCTTTTTTAAGAGAACGGTTCTTATTATAACAAATTTTGGCCATTTTGTCAAATATAACCCTATTACTAGCCTGTACTGAACTAAAAAAAATATACAGAATAATTTATAATTTTGGTCTTATTTTTTTATTTTCTACATATGATAGTTCTAGATAAAGAAAGGATGATAAATTCATGGAAACATTAAAAGTTTCATCAAAATCAAACCCAAATTCTGTAGCTGGAGCACTAGCTAATGTGTTTCGCTCCAATGGAAATGTGGAAATTCAAGCAGTTGGTGCTGGAGCATTAAATCAAGCAATTAAAGCAATCGCAATTGCCAGGGGGTTCCTAGCACCATCAGGAAAGAATATCGTTTGTATTCCTGCCTTCACTGATATAGAAATTGAAGGAGAAGAACGAACAGCTATTAAATTAATTGTAGAGGCTAAATAGTCTCTTTTTTTATAATAATTAGAAAGGTGATAAACTATGTTTGATGCTCATTATGATTTATTATCTATTTATATAATTGCTAAGTATCATCATAAATTAGATAGATTAAAAGAATATTATAGTCATTTTCAGCGTGATAATATTACTGGAGTTTTTGCTAATCTTTATTTTATGTCAAAAAAAGAAATGGAAGATGAATTAGGATGTGTTTTTGACGAAATAGATGTAATATCTCTTTTCAAAGAAGCAAAAGAAGAAATAGACAAAGCTAGGATAAGAGCTAATATTCTCTATAGTATAGAAGGATGTGACTATATCAAAAATGAAAAAGAATTAATAAAGTTGTATAAGCTTGGACTTGATGCTATTCTTTTAGTTTGGAATAATAAAAATAAATATGGGTCTGGCATTAGAACAAATGAAGGACTATCAGAAGATGGAAGAAAATTTATTGAGACTGCAATTAATCTTGGTATGGGAATCGATTTATCACATGCTAATGAAAAAACTTTTTGGGATATTATAAATATTATAAAGAAAGAGCAAGAAAAAGGAAAAAAAGTGCATTGTTATGCTAGTCACTCTAATAGTTATGAATTAACGAATCACAAAAGAAATTTAACAAAAGAGCAATTAGAATCATTAGCTAATATTGGTGGATTTATTGGAGTTGTTAGTTATCCCTTATTTGTTGGTGGTAAAACAAAAGCAAAGTATTTAGAACATATCAACTATATGGTAAAGATATTTGGTATAGATAAAGTAATGTTAGCAAGTGACGATATGAGCTTTTTAAAACTTTGTAATGAAGATGCCGCTAGCAAAAAAAGTGGTATTTATGAGCACAGTTTTATTGCTAAAGAGATAAGAAATGACTTAAAAGAATACTATTCAAAGCAAGATATTGAAAAAATTATGGTCAAGAATGCAAATAAGCTTTATAATAATATTAAAGGAGAAAGAAATTATGTTAGATATTAAATTTGTAAGAGAAAATCAAGATAAAGTTAAAGAAAATATTAAGAAAAAATTTCAAAATGAAAAACTTCCTTTAGTAGATGAAGTAGTAGCTTTGGATAAAGAAATTCGCGAATTAAAACAAGAAGGCGATAATTTAAGAAAAGAAAGAAATAATATTAGTAATGAAATTGGAACACTTATGCGGGAGAAAAAAATAGAAGAAGCTAATCAAAAAAAGCAAGCTGTTGTTTCTATTAATGATCAATTACTTGGTATTGAAAAAAAGGAAACAGAACTATCAAAATCTTTAAAAGAAAAAATGATGGTTATTCCACAAATGATTGATGGTTCTGTTCCAATTGGAAAAGATGATAGTCAAAATGTGGAAATTGAACGATTTGGAGAGCCATTTGTGCCAGATTATGAGATTCCCTATCATGCTGATATTTGTGAAAAATTACATGGTTTAGATAAAGAAAGTGCTGGAAGAACTAGTGGTAATGGCTTTTACTATTTAATGGGTGATATTGCAAGACTTCACTCTGCTATGCTAAGTTATGCTAGAGATTTTATGATTGATAAAGGTTTTACTTATTGTGTGCCACCATTTATGATTCGTAGCGATGTTGTAACAGGAGTTATGAGTTTTGCAGAAATGGATGCTATGATGTATAAAATTGAGAATGAAGATTTATATTTAATTGGTACTTCAGAACATTCTATGATTGGTAGATTTAAAGATCAAATTATTAAGAAAGAAGAATTACCAATTACTTTAACTTCTTATTCTCCTTGTTTTAGAAAAGAAGTTGGTGCTCATGGTCTAGAGGAACGTGGCTTATATCGAGTTCATCAATTTGAAAAACAAGAAATGGTTGTATTATGTGAACTAGAAGATGCAATGGATTGGTATAATAAGATGTGGAGTTATACAGTTGAATTTTTCAGAAGTCTTGATGTTCCTGTTAGAACATTAGAATGTTGTAGTGGTGATCTTGCTGACTTGAAAGTAAAATCATGCGATGTAGAAGCTTGGAGTCCTAGACAGAAAAAATATTTTGAAGTAGGATCTTGTTCTACATTGGGAGATGCTCAAGCAAGAAGATTAGGAATTAGAACAAAAGATGAAAATGGTACAAAATTTGTTGCGACTTTAAATAATACAGTAGTTGCTTCTCCACGTGGTATGATTGCTGTAATTGAAAATAATGTTAATGAAGATGGTACTATTAATATTCCTAAACCATTACAAAAATATATGGGTGATAAAACAATCATTACCCTACCTAAAAATGAGTAGCTAAACTAGACTACTCATTTTTTTATATTATAAAGAAAAAACTAGCTAAGCTAGTTTTAAAATAAGCTTTCAATTTTAGGTTCTTGCTTTGTTTCAACAGTAGAATTATTAGTAGCGGGTGCCACTGGAGTAACTTGTGGAATGTCCACTTTTGGTGGCTCTTGTGCCTGAGTACTTGGTTCTACTTTTGGTGCTGAAACATTTTGTACTGATGATATTGATGCTGGTTCAATTGTTGGAATAGAAGGTTCAGTACTATTTATACTATTATTCATTGGTGTACTACTAGCTTGATGTGCTACTGGAATAGATTGTGTATTATCTAATGGATTAGCTCCCCCATAAATTGGTCGATGTTCAACATGTGCAACTTCTATATTAGGAACTACTGGACTCGCTCCTCCATAAATCAATCTTTCATTAACTTTTGGAGCTTCTTCAGGAACAGTAGTTGATGATGTTATAGTAGGAATACTAGCTGATGTTGTATTCTCATGCATAACATTTGGCATATCCTGTTTAACAGTCTCTTCCACTCTTGGTGTAGCAGTTTCTATTATAGTTGGAATCTCACTTTGTCCTATAACAGATTCATTAGTTACTGGTTGACTTGGTGCAACAACAGAACCAGAAACAGGATTATTATTTATATTACTATTGATGTTAGGAACTTCGATACTTGAATTTACTTGAGGCTCATTCATACTACTCATTGCTGGTTGATTCGAAACAGATGGTTCCATTGGTTGAGCTACAACTGTTACAGGTTCGCTAGTAGCGACGCTATTTACTTCTTGCGTTACAGCTGGTGTTTGATTTACAACAGGACTAACAGGAGTACTGCTAGTAGGCATCACATCAGCTGGAGTCACATTAGTATCAACTGCAGGTGTATTTTCAATAATAGATTCTTGTACACTTTTATCTTGTACATCCTTGACATCCTTGCTTGTTTTACCTTTCTTATTACCAGTAACAATAAATATAATTAAAGCAATTATTAATAGCAATATACCGCCAGTAATTAACAACCCTGGAGCTGTTAAAAACCATCCGAAATCAAAGCTTGCTAATATCATAAACTTCCATCTCCCTTATCTTATACTACTATCATGATAACAAAAAAATACTTAAAAAGCAAATATTTTTTACAGTAAATCCGTATACTTTGTAAACATTATAATTCGTGATAAGAACATTCCTCATAAAACTTTCTAAAATATCCTTCCTTGGGCAACAATTTAAACACTAATCTTTCTTTTGAAATCGGATGCAAAAAACTTAATTGATAAGCATATAATGCAATGGGATATTTTCCTTTCTTACCATATTTTTCATCACCAAGTAAAGGATGATTTCTAGAAGCAAATTGCACTCTTATCTGATGATATCTTCCTGTTTCTAACTCTACTTTTACTAACGTTCTATCTTTTTCTTTTTTAATAACATTATATTTTAATCGAGCTAACTTACCATGATCTTTATCTGTAATATAACTGTGAAAATTTTTTTTAACTAAATAGTCTTCATAAGTACCTGCTGAAGACAACTCTCCTTTTACTACTGCTAAATAACTCTTTTCAAATTCATGATTTCTTATTTGTTCGGATAATCTGCTAGCTGCCTTAGAAGTCTTTGCAAACACCATAATACCCCCTACTGGTTTATCTAGACGATGTACTAATCCAAGATATACATTACCAGGTTTATGATATTCTTTTTTTAGATAATCTTTTAATATTGTTAGCATGTCTTTGGTATTACTACCATCACTTTGGCTTAAAATACCGACTTCTTTTTCTACTACTAGCAAATGGTTATCTTGATATAAAATATTAATCATTACTCCACCTACCATAAATACCACAAGGAAGTACTAAAGGACTATTTGTAATTGGAAGACCAATTTCACCATTCGTTACCTTACCCTTATATTTTTTACTAACAGTTGTCAATAATAAGTTTTTAAGAACGGTAGAAGAAAGTCCAGTTGTATAACAATTAATGATAAAGAAAAGTGGCTTTTCGCTTAATATTTGTTCACAAAGCTCTACTAATATTTTTAAATCCTTTTCTATATCCCATACTTCCCCATTGCTTCCTCTACCATAACTTGGTGGATCCATAATAATAGCATCATACTTATTACCACGTCTAATTTCTCTTTTCACAAATTTTATAACATCATCGACTAAATAACGTATTGGCCTTGATTCTAAGTGCGAAGATACAACATTCTCTTTGCAAATAGCCACAATTCCTTTAGAGGCATCTACATGAGTTACTTTAGCACCTGCTGCAAGGCATGCTACACTAGCACCCCCGGTATAAGCAAATAAATTTAGTACTTTAATTTCTCTATTGGCATTCTTAATCTTTTGCATCATATAATCCCAATTAACAGCTTGTTCTGGAAAAAGTCCAGTATGTTTAAAGCCCATTTGTTTTACATTAAAGATTAAATTTTTATAATGAATCTCCCATGTAGGAGGTAACTTAGTCAAATTTTCCCAATAGCCTCCGCCTTTAGAAGAGCGATGATAAATGGCATTTATTTTACCAGCATACTTTTTCCTTAAATCGCCATTATCCCACATAATTTGAGGGTCAGGTCTTAATAAGATATATTTTCCCCATCTTTCTAGTTTTTCTCCATTAGAAGCATCTATTAACTCATATTCTTTCCATTGATCAGATAATAACATTATATCAACTCCAAATCATATAGTTATTATA